>JBBSPJ010000217.1:0-7626 GCA_038258905.1 Cytophagales bacterium | reverse complement strand
TCATTTTTGAAAGAGCCTATTACTACTACTTGTTCCGAACGGGTAAAATCTGCTGGCATGGGCTCATTATAAAACACCACTTGTTCCATACCATTTTCATCTACCATGGTAAAAGTAAAGGAAAGTTTGTCGGCAGAAGTTTGTAAGCCAAGTATCTCACCGTTGTTGCTTTTTTTCAATTCACCTACTACATGAATTTTTGTATTATTACCCTTTAACGCCATGTCATGTGCGTCAGTAAAGGTAACATAAGAACTGGCATCTCCAGCTGTAGAAACTATCATCATAATAGCGGCTGCTATTATTATAATGCCGAAAATATAGGACTTCTTCATAATTTTAATTGATTCTCAAAGAGCAACAAAGGTACCATGCAAAAAATTCTTTACAGCTTATCTTTTAATGATTTTTCTATTTTTTTTATCTTTTGCTCGGTTTTTATCACATAAATCAGGAAACCTGCGAAAAGGGTAACAATAATAGCCACTAAAACATAAATTTTACCGTCAGCACGCATGCCATCTGCCATTTCAATTCTGTCGTTTTGATAATCTTCCTCTACTATCTCCTGCTTTTGTGCCGATAAATTTAAACTTAGCAAAAGGCATAGCGATAGGAATATGTATTTAATCTTGTTCATCAATTTTATTTTTTAAAATAGTTATTCTAATTCTTAATTCTGTAAACCAAATCCCTAATAAAGTCCATCCAATAACGGCAGGGTAAAATATCATACGCAACCTGCCATCTAGTTCATAAGCGTTAAAGCCTGGGTTTCCTCCATTTCCCGGATGAAGTGAATCGGTTAAACGAGGCAAAATAAATAAAAGAGGTATTAAAGTGGCATAGGCAAAAATGTTGTAAACACTACTTATTTTTGCTTTTTGCTGTCTGTCCGTAATAGAGTTTCTTAATAAAATATAGGCGAAATAAATTAGCATGCCTATAGCAGATGCATTCTGTTTAGGATCACCACTCCAGGCTTCTCCCCAGGTATAATGAGCCCAAATCATACCGGTAGCTAAGCCTAGCAGACCAAATAATATGGAAGTGTTTACTAATTCAATAGCATAGGTATCGTATTTCAAATTTCCGGTCCGTAAATAACGTATTGAAAACACCACTGATGCCGTAAGCATAATCACCATACCAAACCACATCGGCACATGGAAATGCATAGCCCTAATGGTTTCATTTAAAATGGCCAAGCGAGGAGCTTCCATTAATAATCCGGCAATTAAAGTGTAAAATATTATAAATACACCTAGAATTTTCCACCAACTTTTTCTCATAATGTTAATTTCTCCAAATAAAAGGAAATAATAAATAAGCAGTAGCAATCACTATTGCATCCACTGACAACAAGGTTAATAATTTTTCATTCATTAACGCCACATCAATTCCATCAATGGCATTCTTAGATAAATTTACCGTGAGCAAAAGTACGGGTATTAATATGGGAAAGCTTAAAATAGCCAACAAGGTTGTACTGTTATTAGCTTTTGAAACTATGCCCGAAACAAGCGTTAGTATGCCGGCAAAACCTATAGAAGCCAGAAATATTGTTAAGATAAAGTATCCTAAATTGCCCACAGGGTTTCCTAATATCACAGCATATACTACAAAGCCGGTAAAAGCAATTAATACCGATAGAATAGTATTGAAAATGAGTTTACCACTTAAAATAACCTGTGGTTTACACAAAGTATAATAGTATAACATTCTGCCTTCACCTTCTTGAAGAAAACTCTTAGCTACGCCATTGATATTAGCAAAAACAATTATTATCCAAAAAAGTGCATTCCAGGTAACAATTTGAATTTGGCCGGATTTTACATTAAAACTAAGGTAGCAAATAAAAATAGTACTCACCAAGTATAGTAAAACACTGTTAAAGGCGGTTTTATTTCGCCACTCCAGCTTTATTTCTTTTTTAATAATGGATAGTATTTGACTGTACACAGGTGCAAATTTAATACAAACCTTTCAATAAGGCATGGCATTATTCAGCATAAGTCTTTACTTTGCAAAAAAACTACAATATGAACATAGAAACTACAGGATTTGACGATTTGTATTTGTTTACGCCCAAAGTATTTGAAGACGAAAGAGGATATTTTTTTGAATCGTTCCATTACGATAAATTTACCCAGGCTACAGGAATTGAATGCGACTTTGTACAAGACAACCAATCGAGATCAACCTATGGTGTAATAAGGGGTTTACACTTTCAAATACCCCCAATGGCACAGGCAAAATTTGTGAGAGTGTTACATGGCGAGGTTTTAGACGTTGTAGTTGATTTAAGAAAAGAAAAAGAAACTTACGGAAAAAGTTATAGCGTTTTGTTGAGCGCTGAAAACAAAAAACAACTGTATATTCCAAGAGGTTTTGCCCATGGCATTGCTGTATTAAGTGAAAATGCTGAGTTTTTCTATAAATGTGATAACTACTATAGCCCTGAAAATGAAAGAGGTATCGCTATTAACGATACCACCTTAAATATTGACTGGAAAATTGCCACTGATAAAAGAGTGATTTCAGACAAAGACAAAAAACATGGTGCTTTTGCTGATCTTGATTCTCCGTTTTAAGCTAATTCAGCATACAAAAGGCTCAATATTATAATTGAGCCGCTTTTTTCTCCTTATTCTTTTCTTCTACCGAATTAAGGTATTTATTAAAGAAAATAAGTAGTATGATTATATATGCTATTAACAGACCGTAAAGACAAGAGTAAAGACCAAGTTTAAGTAAACCTGGACTATCAGGCCTTGAAAAAACTGTAAAACCGTCTATCAATTCAAAACTTGGTGTAAGGTAAAGTTCTTCTCTAACTCTTAGTTTTTCTTCATATAACTTTTTACTTTCTCCAAAAATATTCATTGGGTCCTCCAATTGATCATCATTCATGATCACATTATTGGATCCTCCACGCGTTCTTTCAGAATATAAATTGAAATTTTTAATAAGGAGCTTCTTTAAACTATCCAATTTGGCAATTTCCTCATCTATGTTTTGCTCTTTTAATTTCAAATTCTGAGTTTCAATCTCAATTCTTTTAGCCACATAATCACTCCCTTTAAAATAATTAAGAAGCGGTTCTTCCAACCTGCTTAGCTTGTTATTATTGTATACCTGTACAAAAATTCGATAGGTAGCCTTATTTTCGTTTTTAAGCCTTTCAACAAACCTATTGATCACTACTTCATCTTTAATTTCAGATTTTAATTGTTCCTTTAATACTTCCAACTCTACAATTTCTTCTTCGGAAACGAATGGCTCGTAACTAAACCCTTTTAAATTAGCAGCAGCTGAACTATCAATTTTCAACATATTGGCTAATTCGCTATAATTTTTTTCTTCGCAAAGCTGATTTAATTTATCTACTGAGTTTTCCATTAACCTGCCACTTGCATGCTTTGATTGCAATAGCATAGAACTGGTGTAGTAATCTGGCAGATAGTAATTCAGTGCAATACCTATAAGTCCTCCCAGTACCACAAAGAGAAATATAATTTGAAAGTACTTAATCGTGGCATTTTTTATTCCAACTATTATTAAAATAAAACCAATAAAAATATTCTTAAAAAAATCACCAATTGCAGCAAATAACTGCCTTAAATCAATTTCATCCGAATTGTTACTGTTGTTTTGTTTAAGGTTTTCCTCTGACATGCGCTAAAAATTTTTACAAATAAACGGAAGTTTATTCATGTTTTAAAATATTTGTGTAGTCTAATCCTTTATTCCTTCAATTCTATCCTTAAATTTGACTATCTAAAAAAATAAAACATTTTGAAAACTATTTTAATAACGGGCGGAGCAGGATTTATTGGATCACACGTAGTGAGATTATTTGTAAATAAATATCCTGACTATAAAATTGTGAACCTTGATAAACTGACTTATGCAGGTAACCTGGAAAACTTAACAGATATTGAAGGTGCTGAAAACTATACTTTTGAAAAGGGTGACATCACTGATGAGGCGTATATTTTTGATTTATTCAAAAAATATGCTTTCGATGGAGTAGTACATTTAGCAGCCGAATCGCACGTAGATAGATCTATCTCCAATCCCATGGAGTTTGTGAAAACCAATATTTTTGGTACTGTTACTTTGTTAAATGCAGCAAAAGATAGCTGGAAAGATAATTTTGAAGATAAATTATTCTATCATATTTCTACTGATGAGGTCTATGGCTCACTGGATGATGGTGGCTTTTTTACAGAAACCACTTCATACGATCCTCAATCACCTTATTCGGCTTCAAAAGCTGGTTCGGATCATTTCGTAAGGGCTTATGCTAATACCTATGGCTTACCAATAATTGTAAGTAATTGTTCTAATAACTATGGCCCTAATCAATTCCCTGAAAAGTTGATTCCACTTTTTATTAATAATATTAAGAATAATAAAGCTTTACCGGTATATGGAAAAGGTGAAAACGTGCGTGACTGGCTATATGTAGAAGACCATGCTACAGCTATTGATGTTTTGTATCATAAAGGGAAAAAGGGTGATACTTATAATATTGGGGGTTTTAATGAATGGAAAAACCTAGATTTAATAAAGGTAGTATGTAAAGTAATGGACAAAAAGCTGGGTAGACCCGAAGGCGAATCCGAAAAATTGATTACCTATGTGACGGATAGAGCTGGGCATGATTTGCGCTACGCTATTGATGCACAAAAAATTATGAAGGAATTAGGTTGGAAGCCGAGTTTGCAGTTTGAAGAAGGTATAGCTAAAACAATAGACTGGTACATGGAGAATGAAGCCTGGATGAATAACGTAACTTCAGGAGCTTATCAGGAATATTATAAAGAAATGTATAAGTAAGTTTTCAATTCTGAATTGAAATTAATTGAACAACAATCAAAAAAATCTAATTGTATGAAAGGAATTATTTTAGCAGGCGGATCAGGAACCAGGTTGCATCCATTAACAATAGCGGTAAGTAAGCAGCTCATGCCGGTTTATGATAAACCGATGATTTATTATCCTTTATCCACATTAATGTTGGCAGGAATTAAAGAAATACTAATTATTTCCACACCAGAACATACTCATATGTTTGAGCAATTGCTAGGAGATGGATCACAGTTAGGCTGTCAATTTGAATATGCCATACAAGAAAATCCTGAAGGTCTGGCTCAAGCTTTTATCATAGGAGAGGATTTTGTGGGTAAGGATGATGTTGCCTTGATTTTAGGTGATAACATATTCTATGGCTCTGGTATGAGCAAATTGTTGCAATCCAATACACAGCCTAAGGGAGGCATAGTGTATGCTTATCATGTACACGACCCTGAACGCTACGGAGTAGTTGAATTTGATACGAATGGCAAAGCTATTTCAATTGAGGAAAAGCCTAAGGAACCAAAATCATCATTCGCAGTGCCAGGAATATATTTTTATAATAATTCAGTAGTAGAGATTGCCAAAAATATTAAGCCAAGCCCTAGAGGAGAACTGGAAATAACGGATATCAATAAAAAATATTTGGAAGCAGGTAGTTTAGAGGTGAGCGTGTTGAATAGAGGAACTGCCTGGTTAGACACCGGTACTTTTGCTTCATTAATGCAGGCTTCGGAATTTGTGAGAGTAATTGAAGAAAGACAAGGTTTAAAAATTGGTTGTATTGAAGAGGTTGCCTACAGAATGGGATTTATCGATAAGCAGCAGTTGGAAAAATTGGCTCAACCTTTAGTGAAAAGTGGTTATGGGGAGTATTTATTGAGATTGATCAAATAATTTAAACATTTAGCTTGTGCTTCTGCGCAAAAATTAATTAAACACTTGGTCAATTTCGCACGTAATAGTTGGATTAATTTCCACATAATAAAATCATGGTCAAAAACGAAAAAGCCAGGCAAACCAATTTATCTACAGTTTTTAAAACAATCATTTGGCCTAGAAGAAAGTATGTGCTAACAGGGCTTGTTTTGATAATCATTAGCCGTGCTGCCTCATTGGTATTACCGGGTTCCAGTAAGATATTAATTGATGATGTAGTGCCGAATGGTGATTTAGAAACATTAAAGTGGTTAATTCTTGCTGTAGTAGGTGCAATTATTGTACAATCAGTTACCTCATTTGCGCTAACCCAAATTTTAAGTGTGGAGGCTCAAAATTTAATAGCTCAATTACGCTCAAAAGTACAGGCACATATCCTCCGGCTACCCATTCGCTATTTTGACAATACTAAAACCGGGGAATTGGTATCCCGAATTATGACAGATGTGGAGGGAGTGCGTAACCTGGTAGGTACCGGGCTTGCGCAAATGGTAGGCGGTATATTAACTTCTATCGTATGTCTTGTGCTACTTATATATATCAGTCCACTAATGACACTTTATGTTTTGGTGCCGGTAATTATTTTTGGCTTCATTTCTTTAAAGGCTTTTGGCAAGATAAGACCCATTTTCAGAGAAAGGGGAAAAATTAACGCAGAAGTTACAGGGAGATTAACGGAAACTTTAGGAGGCATCAGAGTCATAAAAGGATTTAATGCAGAATTACAAGAGATTAGAATTTTTGCGGAAGGAGTTGATAAATTATTTAGAAATATAAAATCCAGCTTAATTTCAACCAGCATCATTACTAGTTCAGCTACCTTGTTATTAGGTTTGGCTTCGGCAGGTATAATGGGTATAGGTGGATATATGATTATGCAAGATCAGCTTACCTTTGGAGATTTTCTTGCTTTCACTCTGTATTTAGGTTTTATGATTGCCCCTATTGTGCAAATGAGCAATATAGGCAGCCAATTAACGGAAGCTTTTGCTGGCCTGGACAGAACTGAAGAAATTATGAGCATGGCTCAGGAGTCGGATGATGCAGAGCGAACCATCAAATTAGAAAATTTTGAAGGCCATATTGTCTTTGAAAATGTATCATTTGCCTATGAAAGCGATAAAGATGTAATTAAGAATATAAGTTTTGAGGCAAAACCTGGAACAGTTACAGCTCTGGTAGGTACCTCCGGTTCCGGAAAAACAACTATTGCGGGTATGGCAGCTTCCTTTCTCAATCCTGATACTGGCTTTATTCATGTAGATGGAAAAGATCTAAAAAAATTAACGCTGGAAAGCTATCGAAGTAGGTTAGGAGTTGTTTTACAAGAAGACTTTCTTTTTGAAGGGACCATAAGGCAAAATATTCTTTTTCCCAGACCTGGTGCTACTGAAGAGGAGTTGTTAAATGCAGTTAATTTTGCATACGTTAATCAATTTACTGATAAATTTGAAGAAGGACTTGATACCCAAATTGGAGAAAGAGGTGTTAAGTTATCAGGCGGTCAACAGCAAAGGATTGCGATTGCGCGCGCTGTTTTAGCTAATCCTAAAATACTGATTTTAGACGAGGCCACTTCTAACCTTGATACAGAAAGCGAGAGTTTTATACAAGCGAGCTTAAAAGAGTTGATGAAAGGTAAAACTACTTTTGTTATTGCACACAGGCTAAGCACTATAAGGCAGGCAGATCAAATTCTAGTAATTGAAGATGGTGAGATAGTAGAAAGGGGTAAACATGATGAATTAATTGAAAAAGAAGGAAGATATTTCCAATTGTATACCTATCAGGCTCGTATCTAATTTTACTGCAAATCATGTAATT
>JBBSPJ010000216.1:0-7684 GCA_038258905.1 Cytophagales bacterium | reverse complement strand
CACAAACCTTTCCAGTATAGAAGTGTCTGTAGACTCCAAGGTGAGTAAGCACATTCTCGGATCAAGGTAACTCAAAGAGGTCATCTTTATTTATTGACTGCAGATTGAAAGTATTTCCTCTAGCCTCTATAACAACTCAGCACAGGCCAGCACAGCCAAAGGCTGGCAGGCTCAGCTGGCAGGCCCTGCTGACAGGCTCTCTCTTGAAAAGAGAGGGAGTTAGCTCTCGGGATTAATGCTGTTTATAGTTAAATTTTTAGTTTTTATTGTCAAAAGCAGTCTTACACCTCACCCCAGCCCTCTCCGAAGGAGAGGGAGTTCGAGTAAGTTACAATTATATATTTTTTGTTATTTCTTAATAATTCTACATTCTTAATTAATAGCTCCGCATTCCAAGCTAACCAAAGGCTGGCAGGCTCTCTCCAGAAGTGAGGGGGTTCGACATTAGAATAAGTGTAAATATAATTATATTTTCAAACTCCTCGACCAAATAATTCCAAGTCCCGTAGGTGACGATCTTTTGGTAGCGCAGGGTGCCAACCCTGGGTAAAAAAACACCTCATCTCCCTGATTTTGGCGACATTTTTGTTCCGCAGGAAAACAAAAATGATGACAAAATCTTGTGATGCGTGCCTTTCGAGACACTGTTCTGTGAGCCACAGACCATAGGAAACAGTGGTGGGAAATCTAATGAATTTAATAATTCAAGTGATATTTACAGGCCCTGCCTTCAGCAGGCAGGCTCAGCCCAGCCCAGCCCAGCCCAGCCAAAGGCTGGCAGGCTCGGCTGGCAGGCTCGGCTGGCAGGAAAGAGCTTTTATGAAAAGGTAAACGTCATTCTAGACTGATGTCGGTACTTCGCAGAAGTCAGACATCTTGCTTTAAGCAAGTTGAATATAAACAACCTACCCTATTTCCCTACAAATTACAACCAGCAATAAATTCCCTTTACGCCCTTTGTTTTTTTATAGGATACTTGATTATTTAATTACATTAGAATTAATAAACACCATAATTTGATGCATTCTCTTTAGTTTATAGATATATTTGCTACGTTAAATGCAATCAAACATTATATAATGGAGGATAATTATCAACTTGACAATACAGATTTAGCCATTCTGAATATTTTAATGCACGATGCCAGACGTCCCTTCACTGAAGTGGCTGAAGAAGTATTTGTGTCGCCTGGAACAGTGCATGTACGTATGCGTAAAATGGAAAAGCTAGGACTTATTAAAAATGCACAGCTTCAGGTAGATTTAGGCAAACTAGGCATGGATGTAACGGCCTTCTTGGGAGTTTATCTTCAAAAAAGCTCGCTATATGATGAGGTGGTGACTGCTCTTAAAGCCATTCCTGAAATTGTAGATTGTCACTATACGACCGGAGCCTATTCCATGTTTGTAAAAATAGTCTGCAAAGACACAGAACATTTAAAAAATATCCTTCATGATTTTATTCAGCCTATTGAAGGCATTGAGCGTACTGAAACCTTTATTTCACTGGAGGAAAGTATCAATAGACCAATTCAGTTGAATTCTAAGAAGTAATTTCGTGGCGTTCAGGTTTTATTTTCGTTAGTTTGTAATTAGTCTTTTTATCTACTTTGAAACTCCATGCTCAATTATATTATTTGGAACCCTGATGGCACTCTGCTAGACCTTGGTTTTTATCAACTCCGCTGGTATTCCATTTTATTCGGCCTTGGCTTTGTATTAGGTTATCAATTTGTGAAATGGCGGTTTAAAAGAGAGAATTTAGATCTCAAATTACTCGATAATCTGGCCGTTTACTTAGTAATTGCCACCGTGATAGGTGCCAGACTAGCACATTGTATTTTTTACGATTGGGATTATTATCAAAATCATCTTTTGGAAATCCTTCTCCCCTTCCGTTTTAGTCCGGAGTTTGAATTTACTGGCTTCCTGGGCTTGGCCAGCCATGGAGGTGGTATAGGCGTCACTATTGCCCTGCTTATTTTCGCCAGAGTGTATCAAATTAAAAAGCTTTGGTTGTTAGACACCATTGCTTTGGTAATTCCTTTAGCTGCTGTTTGCATCAGGCTGGGTAACTTAATGAATTCGGAAATAATTGGTCAGACTACAGATGTCCCCTGGGCTTTCGTATTTACTGCCATTGACAATTTACCCAGGCACCCGACTCAATTATATGAGGCTATCTGTTATTTGATAATTTTCATCCTATTATTCATGATCGATAAGAAGGAAAAAGTACGTGATGGATTTATTTTGGGCTTAATGCTTACTACCTTCTTTATCGCCAGATTCTTCATTGAATTTGTAAAAGCGGATCAATCAGATTTTGAAACAGGAATGGCTATTAATATGGGGCAATGGCTAAGTATTCCTTTTATATTAGCTGGATTGGTTTTAATATTCTTTTCGTTTAGCAAGAAAGAAAAAATATGAACAAAGTATTATTATTTTTCTAAAGGAGATGTGAAATTGTTCTGCCAACATCTTTGCCAAAATAATATGCCATATACACCAATATTATAATGGCCAACCCAATTTTAAAGAATTTACTTTTAAACATATTCCGTTTTTTTAATGATTTAAACAAGTGATTTTATGGTATATATAACCGGCACCAAAGCTTAAAGCATACATAAGAAATAATATACTTACTACAGTATGGATGTAAAAAATCCATCTCGGTACTTTAACAAAATTATCTTTTTTCTCAAATTTTATCATTTCTTCTAAGATTTGATTGATTTTAAACTTACAAGTAGGACTTTCTTTTCAGCTATACAATCATTCTTTATAGTATTAAGAGCTACCTTAATTATTTCGTAGCAGCTTCATACCCGTTCTCAACTCCTTTTACCCATGCAACTTTGTGGGATTGCCAGTCCAAAAGAGCTGATATTATGACGCTAAATACCAAACCTATCAAAAATCCGGTAATGTGTGCTTTTTTGATTCTTTTCATCTTTTCGAATAAATAGTATTTAATTAAAAATAAACTTCATACCATTCAGATAACCCATCCAGAGTCTATCAAAATTAATCACTAGATAAACTAAGACTATAGCCATACTTATAATGGCTGACGTAGATTTTGTTGTTAATTTTTTCATAATTCTAGGTTTTACTCTAAAAATAGATAATTTATTTTATTTCCTTTAATCCTAACGGCTATTTCTTACCTAAATAATAATTTAATCTCAATCCATTTGAAAGAAATTCATCTCCTAAATAAGACCAATAATAATCAAACCTAACCGGTAGAACGCGATGTTCAAAACCTGCTCCTATTTCAAAATAATTTCCTTGTGCTATGGTGTTCAAATAATTGAAATGGATTATCGATCGTATGCCAGAATGTTTCAGTAAGGGTAATCGTTTGAATAAAGCTCCTTCAAAAAAGTGCGAAAAATTAAACCCCGTAAAAGTGGAAGGTGTACTGAAATTGTAAAAACTCATTAATTGATAACGCAGACCTAAATTTTGCTCATCATTAATGAAAATAAATTGATTCGCATTAAAATGAAAATAATCTAAAACTGTTATTTGATTCTGATCTAGAAACCTACCATGGGTTGCAGAAATTTTGCTTTTACCGAGTAAACCGACCTGATAGTTATATTTCACATTAGCAAAGCTTTTAAGATAATTCACATCCCCTATGCCCTGATCTAAAGCAAAGGTAAGCACAGGATACTTATTAGGTAACACAATTTTTCGGCCGTTAATTAAATCATAAGTCCGTGCAAAATTGATTTCTAATTTAAATTTTAAAGCCAAAGCCTTGTTACTGACAAAATCAATAGGCTCATCATTAACTACTGCTATATTAGGCGTATAAGATCGTTTACTTTCATCCGTCCAAGCAAAGTTGCTATTATTTTGCAAAGGATTTCTTTGGCTATAGCTTGCTCCTAACGTAAGGTCCAACCCATTGAATAACTCCTGAGAATAATTTGAAGCGATATACCTCTTATTATATATTTTTAGAAAGTTTTCTCTTCTAAACAGACTATAAATTGAATTGTAAAAGACTGTACCCAATTCTTCACCGGAAATTTGATCCACATAATCGCCACCTTGAATACTGATAGCACTCAATTTTCTTGGATTCAATTCATATCTAAAAGTGGAATTATGATAAAAGCGATTACTAGCAAATCCATACCGAAAAGATTGAGAAAAGCTTATTGCATTTGGATTTTTGGCACGACCTGCTAGAGTGAGTTTGGAATTTATAACCCAACCCTCCACAGTATTAAAAGATAAAAAATCCAAAAAGCCGTTCTTTTGCAATGAATAATTATCCGATATATCAAATTTGTAACTACCCAAGACCATGCGAGTTGCAGCACCAAATTTCATTAATTTCGATTCCTCTTTTTTATTTAGGTTTAATGAGCTATCAGTTACAAAACCATCAAACTCATTAGAGTTTTTGAAGCTGTTTATAATTGATCTAGATTCTTCATCTGTTAAACTTATAGGTCTTTCAACCTTCCAATAAGTGGTGTCGTTATTTATTGCCTCCCTATTTGCTAAACGATTAATGTTACTTTTGGGAATATCTACCTTACTAAAATCAAAATCTTTCCAGATATTAACATGATAAATTTGGATATTCTCTCTTGTATCAACAGAGTCAGTTTTTTCCACAACAAACTTAGTAAGAAGAGGAACCCACTTATCCAATTCTTTTAAATAGCCATATTGAGTTGTAATTGTAGGATTACCCAAACTTAATGCTAATACTCCTTTAATTGCTAAATTAGCCTTTAAGACCCTCCATTCGTTTTCAATAATATAAATATACCCGGTGTATAAATCAGCCATTGGAGATTTTGGTTCTATATAGATTTTATTAATCATTCTATCTTCTTCAATGTATGATCCCTCCCATTTAAATTTATAATACAGAAACGCATCCTCTGATATGGGTGATTTTACTTTAGTGACATTTTTTCCCATTACTAAGCTAAAGCTCGATCTTTGATACAAGTTGATAAACAAGGGATTATTTTCACTAATATTATCTTTAACTCCTTTGTGAATTATTGAAGATTGAAGTTCTTCTATCATTTTTCCGGAATTATCAATCATATGTTTATAAATCGTTTCTGAAAAATAAAAAACCCCTTTTTGATAAATTAAATCAGTGCCAAAAAATGAAATATTACCAGGTTTCTTGGAATTAGACTGTCCATACAATTTTGTATAAACATATACAGAGTAATTTTTATTCTCCTTGAGATGAAACTTCCTTTTATTCTGAGCCTGCCTGATGATTTCATAAGCAGGATCTTCCTCATTTGCTCTCACTACAACCTCATCCAACTCCAGCTTTTCATCCTCAAGTACTATATCAATATTTATTTTTTTACCTAATTCTATAACTAATTCAACAGATTTAGTAGCGTAGCCTATATACTGAAAGCTTAACTTATATTTCCCTTCCGGTAAAGTTAATTCATAAAAGCCATCCAAATTAGAGGTGGTACCACTAGCAGTTCCCTGAATAACAATGTTGGCATAAGGCAAGCCCTCATCTTGACTATTTGTAACTTTCCCGAAAACCGATCCTGTTTGGCTAAATGATTGAAAAGAGTATAAGCTGAAGAGAAATAGAATATATCTTAGCATGTAAGTTTAAAATATTGAATTACAAGGCCTAATTTGAGCTGATTTTTTAGTGTTTTTTGACAAGTTGTTTAAGCTTTGGACTTAGTTTCTGATACATCGGATAACAAAATATATGCAATAATAAACCAGTGCATTAATCCTTGTGAAAATAGGATTGAAAAAACAATTTCCAACAGTATAGTCCTTGTAATAAGGCTAGACTTTTTAATTATTGCTACCATCTATGAGACAATATTATCTAAACCCCATAAAAGCACAACTATGATTAACTAAATTATACCACCGAACCACAAGTTTGGGAACAGTGATAAATATTCAAGTTCACTCTTTTATAATTCTAACCTGTTCATCTATAGAAAAACAAAACTGGTAGTATCAATACCGCATTAAAAACTGCATGAAATAAAATCGCATTATATATATTATATTTAATTCGAATATAGCTTAAAACCAACCCTACAAAAAATTGTGATGCCACCATTAATGGTACAAAATAGAAATATTGCATAAAATCAAAGCCCTCATAATTTATGATATGAATTAATGCAAATAAAGTAGAGGATGAGTAAATATAGAACTTTAAATTAGGCTTTAGTTTTAAAATAATAATTATTATTGTAAAAATGAAGTAAAGCGATGCCAGTATCATTCCCACCACCAAATTATAAGTTAATATAAAGGAAAGAGCAAAACCAATAAAAATAGAAGACTTTTTGAAATTTAAATGATATCTAAAAATTAGCTCTTCTACAATAGGTGCTATGACTATAGCTAGCATAAAAATTAAAAACTTATTTGAATTTAATAGAAATTCCTCGCCTTTATGATCAAATTGATCTAGTCCAAGATAATCTAATATTAGGTATAGTGGAACTGAGAATGCAAGCAAGGCAAACAAAAGAATAATAAAATCTTTGATTGGAATGGAGCTAAAATTACTAGGCGAAACTGGTTTTTTAATAAAATTAATGAATTTAAGTATTACAACCATAAAAATCAGAAAATTGAATTAATGATTTGAAAATATTATATAAAAGATAAATCTCACTTAACTCTACTTACTGAATAAATGAATATAATCAGGAAAAGGGTTATAATGCCCAACAATAAATTTCTCTTATGATCAAATATTAAAAAACCAGATTTACTTCTTTAGAATTATGCTAAAAATAATGTTTATAGATAAGTATTGTATGGAATAATATTTTTTTTGTGAACAATCATTATAAAATTAATGACTCAGTTTTTACATTAATATATTCACTGTAGAAATAATGTTTACAATATATCTAAAATTACAACCAATGTACTTGTTAAAAGAAATTCCTATTATCTAATTGCTTTTTGTAAATACTACGATTAATAGGAGTATAACAAACTAAAATAATAGTAAAGTCAAGTAATATTTTATATCTGGATTTTACTATTAAAGCTAAATTTAGGTTTCTATAGTTGCAAATCACATATTGTTATAAATCATTATTATGATAGTCATTAATGTTGTGATAAGTAAAATGTAGAAACCAACCTTGTACTGAGATTCTTTTTTATTTGACTTCATAAAATTGCTTTAAAAATTACAAAAATGGCAATAGTCTAATACTATTGCCATTTTTAGTTATTTATATTTACATAAAATGGCTAGGATTAGTTCCGTGAACTGGAGAATCAGGGGAAAAACTACCATCTGGTAATTCTATACTCGAAACCCAATCAGTAAGACTATTCCAACCTGTTGATAACGCATAACCAAGATCATACAGAAAGTCATCGCCTCCAAAGGTACCATTTAACTCTTCTTGACTCAAAGGAATTAATTCTAAATTTTCCATATTTTATAATTTTTATTTTTTAAAGATTAATTATTAACATGTGCAATCAGATGGCGGATTATAATTACCGCTCTCGGCATCCTCCCATCCTTGGACAAAATCACCACCCTCATTATAGAGATATATCCCAAACGTTACTACTGCTAAACCTAGACCAATAGCAGCTCCTAAACCGCCGCCATTTGTCTCTGTCAATTCGTCATATGTTAAATTTTCCAT
>JBBSPJ010000215.1:0-7691 GCA_038258905.1 Cytophagales bacterium | reverse complement strand
TTTATGGTATCAATCGTGGAACCAATATTCCAGATAAATTCATCAAAATCAATTTCTGTATCATTGTAAACTGTAATATTTACCTTGTTAACTATTACATCACCACAAAAAACAGAAACGCACAAATTTTTATCATCATCCTCTAAATCCATGCAAGAAATAAGGGATAGTATTGTTATTAGTATAAAAAGGTATTTCATATTCAAGATTCTTAAATCAAAAGACTCATTAAAAGATGAAAAGGTTGTAACAACATTAAATTTTTATTACAAACTTTATGTAAAGTATTGGTAATTACAATACAAAACCCTATTTTTGCAAACCAATTTTAAAAACATAAAATAATGGAATTGAAAAATTATGAGACGGTATTCATTTTAACTCCCGTTTTGTCTGATGTTCAGATGAAGGATGCTGTCGACAAGTTCAGAAAAGTCTTAGAAAGTAAGGATGCTGAAATCATTAATGTAGAACAGTGGGGCTTAAAAAAATTAGCTTACCCTATTCAGCATAAAAGTACAGGATTCTACAATCTTATTGAATTTAAGGCCACACCTGAAGTTGTTGCAGCGCTTGAGTTGGAATACAGAAGAGACGAGAAAATCATGAGATTTTTGACAGTATCACTAGACAAATATGCTATTGAATACGGTGAAAGACGCAGAAATGGCGCATTTAATAAAAACAAAGAAACAAAAGAGGAGGTAGCAAAATGACACTTCATAACGAGCCGATTAACCAAAAAAAGCAGGATAATCAAAAGAAATATTGCAGATTTAAAAGGTTTGGTATCAAGTACATTGATTACAAAGATCCAAACTTCTTATTGAAATTTGTAAATGAGCAAGGTAAATTATTACCAAGCAGAATTACAGGTACTAGTGCTAAATATCAGAAAAAAGTATCGCAAGCAGTAAAAAGAGCAAGACATATTGCTTTATTACCTTATGTTACTGATTCTTTGAAATAATTAACCCAATAAATTTTATCAATAATGGAAATAATCTTAACACAAGATATTAATGGTTTGGGTTACAAGAATGATACAGTAACTGTAAAGCCTGGATATGGAAGAAATTACCTGATTCCACAAGGTTTTGCAATTATTGCTAATAATTCAAATCAAAAGAAAATATCTGAAAACATCCGTCAGGCAGCTCACAAAGCTGAGAAATTGAAAAAGGATGCTGAAGAAGTAGCAGCAAAAATTGGTGACCTAACCTTAGAAATTAAGACTAAAGCAGGTGAAAGCGGTAAAATATTTGGAGCAGTAACTACTGTACAAATAGCTGAAGGCTTAAAGTCAAAAGGATTTGACATTGATAGAAAGAAAATTGCTATCAGTGGAGACATCAAACAATTAGGTGAATATAAAGCTGTAATTGATTTACATAAAGAAGTGAAAAAAGAGATTACTCTTTTAGTAACGGCTGACTAATTTAACAGCATAAAAAAACTTAAAAGCCTCGGAATCTATTTCGAGGCTTTTTTTGTGCCAAATATTAAAATCGAACAATAATCCATTCTGGTAAGGTTCTCTACTAAAAAAGAAAGATAAACATATACCTTTTGCTACTTTTAGAAATAACAAATACGGGTTTATGAGAAAGTAAAAGAATGTTTAAAATAATGACCTTCAATACATCACGTATTTATAATTTATCTCTATTTTTAATAAATTTATTCAATGCCTTCGCTCCTTGTTTTCTTACAGTATTCTTAAGATAAGAGGTCCAGCCTAATAACAAACCAGTATAACCAAGGGCCTGCTTAGCCCAATTATAGAAATCAAATCGATCAATATGCTCTATAATATGTCCGTTCTCAATAATAAAATGTGCATCTACAACATTAATAACCTTATTACCTGTTGCTGAAAAGATATATTTTGCTTTCCACCTGGCAGCTACGCTATTATCAGATGACTCAAGTATTTCAAATTCAATAGTGAGGTCTTTACCATTTTTGCAAAACATTTCCCACATCGATCTCACCTGCGGAGCATCAAGGCTGGGGAATACTGGGTCGGAAAAGCATGCGTCTTCGGAATAACAAGCTTGCATTTCAGCAAAATCCTTGGCATGAAATGCAGAATAAAATCTTTTTATGAGGTCTTCATTAGTCACCATAATTTTTACAGGTTAGACTTTATCAAATGAATTTATTAAATTACTAGCTAAATTAAGCTATAAAATGAATTAATCTTTAATCAAGACTCTAAAAAGTACTTTTTTAATATAAAATAAATTCGAACTTTATTTCCCTAACAAGCGTTAGTTTGGTATATTTACAAAATGATTACAAAAACCTCTAAGAAGAAACTTAATCGTAAGCAACAGATTATTGAGAAGGCAACAGAACTTTTTCAGAATCAGGGTTACTCAGCCACTTCAATGAGGGATTTGGCAGGTTTTATAGGAATAGAGGCCGCTAGTTTATATTCCCATATAAAATCTAAAGAAGAAATTTTACAAACCATTTGCTTTCAATTGGCGAAAGATTTTTTCGAATCATTAGAAGCAATTGAAATAGAAAATGGTAGTGCGGACGAAAAATTAAAAAAAGCTATTGTATCTCACGTTGAAGTTATCACCAAAGATGCAGCAGCTAGCGCAGTATTTTTCTCAGAGTGGAGACATTTAAGCGAGCCTTATCTATCCGACTTTCTGAAAATGCGCGATCAATACGAAGGCACTTTTATAAAAATATTGAATGATGGAAATGAGGCAGGTTTGTTCAAAACAATGGATGCGAAATTCACTGTTTTAGCTTTGCTTTCTTCCATCAACTGGATCCCTGCATGGTACAACCCTAAAGGGAAGCTCAGTGCACAGGAAATTGCTGAAAACGTTACTGATGTTTTCATCAATGGTCTTAAAGTAAGATAATGTTTAACTAAAAATAAAAATTATGTACGGTGGTGGACAAGTATTTGAACCTTCTTCTTTGAATAACGACCTGTTAAAAGATGAAGATCCAAAAAAATTAGCAGAGTTTGAGGCTCGAATTGCCAGAGGTGAAAAGATTGAGCCTAAGGATTGGATGCCTAAACTATACAGAAAACAATTAATCAGAATGATTGAGCAGCATGCTCACTCTGAAATTATTGGCTCTTTACCTGAAGGTACGTGGATTACTCGCGCTCCAGGCTTTAAAAGGAAGCTAGCATTAATGGCAAAAGTGCAAGATGAAGTAGGTCATGCACAGTTATTATATGGTGCTGCTGAAACCTTAGGCAAGCCAAGAGAGCAGATGATCGAGGATTTAATCACAGGAAAATCTAAGTATTCTAATATTTTCAATTACCCTACCTTCACTTGGGCGGATTCATGTTTCATTTCATGGTTAGTGGATGCTGGAGCTATTGTAAACCAATTGGCGAATGCAAGAGGTAGTTATGGTCCTTACTGCAGAGCACTAGACAGAATTTGTGCTGAAGAATCCTTTCACTTAAAATATGGACACCATTGTGTGATTCATTTGGCTACCGGCACTCCGAAACAAAGGGAAATGATGCAGGAAGCTGTGAATAGATGGTGGGCTCCAATGATGCATTTCTTTGGCCCCTCTGATAAAATTTCTACTCACACAGAAATATTAACCAAGTGGAAAGTGAAAATGGCCACAAATGATGAGTGTCGTCAGCAGTTTTTGGATATGTACGTACCAAAAATTTGGGAATTAGGATTAACCATTCCTGATGAAAACTTGAAAAAGAATGAGGCTTCCGGTGAATGGGAATTTACTGAGCCTGATTGGGAAGAATTTAAGCGTGTAATCAATGGTGATGGTCCTTGCAATAAAGAACGTATTGCAGTGAGAAGAACTGCTGAGGAACGTGGTGCCTGGGTAAGAAGAGCTTTAGCTGCGAAGACTAAAGGTGAAGCGTACGTTGCTCCAATGGCTTAATAAATAGGATATGGTCATTAGTTATTGATCATTGGGAAACCAAATAACATATAACTATTGACCAATTACCAATGACTAATTATCAAAAAATATGTCTGAATTTTTAAATTCATTAGATCCAAGAATAAACAGATTATCAATACCTGTAGAATTTGGAAGTACTTTTCCTGAAAAGGATCAAAAGGATCAATTCATTACTTTCGAAGTGTTTGTACAGCCAAAAGTAAGTAAGGCTTATCAGCATGAAGGAATAGTGCACGCTCCTACTGATGAAATGGCTTTTCTTTTTGCCAAAGAGCAATTCAGCCGAAGAGGCATGAGTTGTTCCGGTATTTGGGTGGTAAGAACGCAAGAAATTCAGGTCTCTCCTATTACTGAAGACGGTGATAATATTTACGCTTACATTAATGAAGAAATTATGGAAGGCGCAACTACTTCCGAATCTACCAAATATCAGGTATTTCATTTAATGAAAAGAGGAAAACAGCACGTTCATGTAGGTGAAGTTGAAGCCAGCTCACCAGAACAGGCATTATTACATGCTAAAAATAGTTTCGCCTCAGAAAAACCGGTTTTTAATTTATGGATAGTAAAGGACAGCCTCTTTATGAAAATTGAAGGTGAAGACTTTCAGGATATCTGGAATACCTTGCCTGATAAAAAATATAGAGATGCCATGGATTACAGGGCAACTGAAAAAATTAAGAAATTTAAAGCAGAACAAAACGCTTAAGTGATGACGGAAGAAGCATTAAAAGATTTATTGTATAAAATTGCGGACGACCAGTTAATATTAGGTCATAGAAACTCGGAATGGACAGGAATGGGCCCTTTATTAGAGGAAGACATCGCATTTTCTTCTATGGCCCAGGATAAAGTGGGGCAGAGTTTGGCTTTTTATACCTTGTTGCAGGAATTGGGTGAACAAGAACCAGACATAGTGGCTTTTACCAGAAATGCAGAGCAATTTCATAATTGTCAATTAGTAGAATTGCCTTCAGGTGAGTATGATTTCAGCTTAATCAGACATTTTCTGTTTGATCATTCAGAGTTGATTCGATTCCAAATGTTAGCGGAATGCCCGGTAGAAGAAGTAGCGCAAGTAGCCAGAAAACTAAAAGGCGAAGTGAAATATCACGTAATGCATGCGAATACATGGGTAAAGCAACTAGCGAGTGCAAATGATGAAGCGAATACGCGCATGCAAAAATCCTTAGATTATGCCTTGCCGTATGCCTTGGGTATTTTTGAAGCATCTAAATTTGAGAATGATTTTATTGAAGCCGGAATTTACCCGGGTGAGAAAGCCATTGAAACAAAATGGAAAGAAAATATTGCTTTAGTTTTAGAAGAAGCCGGTTTAAAGTTACCTAATTGGAGTGAAATTAAGCCTGTTTATGGTGGCAGATATGGAAAGCATACGAAGCATTTACAGCCTCTACTTACAGAAATGAGTGAGGTGTTTAATGTAGATCCTACTGCTGATTGGTGATTTAAGCGTGGTTTTTGATGGTTTTTGAAAAACGAATCAAAGCTTCGAAAAACATACTATTTTCCGATATAAATTTAATGTTTAAAAGACTCATTGGGATGAAAGATGTCTGACGTTTGCAACGTAACGACATCGCCTAGTACAATCCATGTCGGTACCTCGTAGAGGTCAGACATGTTTCTTAGAGCATGAAACTAATTATAAATAGGCGTCTGATGGCTTTTAGAACTATCAAATAGTTATCAGACGCCTTATATTATTGATCAAATTACAATGATACACACAAAAGAAGACATATTATCTTTACTAAAAGAGGTGAAAGACCCTGAAATACCTGTGATTTCATTGGTAGATTTAGGCGTAATCACTGGCATCGAAATAGATAAAGAACATGTTACAGTAAACATGACTCCAACATTTATTGGTTGCCCGGCAATGGATTATATGAAATCGGATGTGGTAGAAGTGCTGAACAAGCATGGCATTACAGATCATACAGTTAATCTGAATTTAAAAACTACCTGGAGCTCAGATCTCATCTCCACTGAAGGCAAGCAAGCACTTAAGAAATTTGGTTTAGCCCCCCCTCCTGTCCATAATAACATGATTGAGGACCTTGACATTTTAGAGCATGCAGAATGTCCCAACTGCGATAGCACAGAAACGACCTTGAAATCTCCTTTTGGTCCTACGCTATGTAGATCATTGCACCATTGCAATAATTGTGGTGAAGCATTTGAAAGTTTTAAGCCGATTTAAAGGTTTTGAAGTTTTGAGGTGATTAGGTGATTAGGTTTTGAGGCGGTGACACACTTTATTTTTTCATTAGAATTTCTCTTGAAGTAGTATGTTCAATACAATCCTCCATGTTTTCAGAATCTGAAATTTTCAAGAGTTTAACGATCTCTTAATGTAACTCATCAAGGGAAGTTTTACGAAAATTTTCGATTCTTTTGATAACTTTCTCATCTTCAATATTAGTTATCCAAGGAATTAAATATGTTTTTCTTTTTTTTGTAATTCAGAAATTATGATATGAATTTATTTCTAATTGCTTACCTCAAAATTTGAGGATTTTAGACTAATGATTTTTGTATCAGAAAAATTGAATTGGAAGTTGAATACTTGATTTAACTCCTGATCAGGCTTTTCTTTTAGTTGAAAAACGATATTATCACCGATAAGCCCAAAAATTCTTGGGTCTTTACAATGGTAATCAATAAACTCTTCAATTGTAATTTCTACATTAAAATTTGAATAGCGGCTAATTTTGAACAAATTAGTAATATTTTCACCTACTGCATACTCAATGCCATTAAAAGAGACTGAATTATCAGAAGTAATACTAATAGATTCAATGGTATGAGTAGGTTTAGGTTCAACGGGACTACAGGCAAAACTAGTATTCATAATAGAAAATTTTGCAGCTGGCATTTTAGCAATTTCAGTGTAACTCATGTTCTCGATCGTAATTAAAATTGCTGCTACCTTAAAGTTGTTAAAAGTTGAATTTGAAAAGCCAGAGGAATTGAATGTCCCAACGGAAGAAGATAATTCAGTAATCTTAACATCCATTGCAGGAAATGGTCCACAATCATCTTCTGTACAGGATATTGGCAGATGAGTAATTACTAAAACCAATAATAATACTGATATTCTTTTCATTTTATAACTCCTGTAAGTTTAAGCCTCACTAATATTTAGCAAATAACAACTTAAAGAATATAATATTGCATAAGAGAAATAAATATTTCTAATCTTTCAATCTACAAGAATTTGAATTCAATTTTTTTATATATCCATATTCTTGTTAAAATTAATGTCTTCAATACTAGAGAGCAGCTTTATGCCACTTTTCCTCATTAATTCACTTGCATTAAAATCAGTACAAATACCCTCCTCAAGCTTATAATTAAAACTCATATCACCTCTATGCAGGGTACTATTAAAACTATGATTAGAAACTATCATATTTTTACCTGCCAATTTAGCCATTTCCAAGTCATGAGTAGAGATCATACCAAATGCATTGAGCTCGCTCAATTGTTTAATTAAAGAAACCCCACCTTTGTAACGATCTTGGGAATTTGTTCCTTTAAACATCTCGTCCAGCATAAAGAATATGGGTTCTCCTTTTTTAATTAATAGGAGTAATTGCTCCACTTTTTTAAGCTCTGCATAAAAGGAAGAAATGCCTTCTTCAAGGTTATCCTGCGTTCTCATACTGGTAAACATTTTCAAATGAGATACTTTGCCGGATTTAGCGCAACATGGCGCACCCATTAATGCC
>JBBSPJ010000214.1:0-7741 GCA_038258905.1 Cytophagales bacterium | reverse complement strand
TCAGTAGATTCCAATTCTTTTTTATCGTATAATTTGGCTTTTAAATTAGTCACCTGGTTTTCTAATTCTTTTACGTTATGATTAGCCTCTTTAATTGCCTTAAAATGAAGAACTATTCCGGCTATAAATAAAATCAGCGCTAAATATGCCCCTATCATTAATACTCCAAGGTAGTCTACTACCGTCATCAGAAAATTCAAATTATCAGGATCTGCTTTGGTTAAAACAAATGCAGTTGCAATATGAAAGAAAAGCAAAAATACAATGATGACAATCTTAAAAGTTTTCATTTTGAAGTATTAATAGGTTGATTTTGTTATGAAGTTAAGCAAATATATAAATTATTTTATAATCAAGAGACTGATTGTATTTCAATTAGCTTATTATAAACGCCTCCTTTTTTAATTAATGCCTGATGCGAACCCGTTTCAATGATTTCACCATCCTGTAAAACGTAAATTCTATCGGCTTCCTGTATGGTGCTTAAACGGTGAGCAATTACAATAGATGTTCTATTTTTCATTAAATGAGATAAAGCTTCCTGCACTAATTTTTCGGATTCAGAATCTAATGCTGAGGTGGCTTCATCCAAAATTAAAATATCCGGGTTTTTTAAAATGGCCCTGGCTATACTAATTCGTTGGCGTTGTCCTCCTGACAATTTGGTGCCTCTATCTCCTATTTCCGCATCGTACCCCCCATTCATTTGCATAATAAAGTCATGGGCATTAGCAATTTTAGCCGCTTGCATCACTTCTTCTCTGGTGCTTTCCGGTTTACCAAAAGCTATATTATTGAATATGCTGTCATTAAATAAGATGGACTCCTGACTAACTATTCCCATTTTATCTCTTACAGATTCTATTTTTAAATCCGTAAGAGGTTGATTATCGATTAAAATACTGCCTGATTTAACATCATAGAATCGAGGGATCAAATCGGCCAAAGTAGATTTCCCTCCACCCGATGGCCCTACTAAAGCAATCATTTCGCCTTTTTTCACTGTAAAATTGATGTTATTTAGCACAGTATCATTACCGTAGGCAAAAGCTACATCTTTAAACTCTATGGAATCATTAAATTCTTTAAGATCCTTAGCATCGGGGCTGTTTTTAATGCCTGGCTCTGTATCTATTATACTAAAAATTCTATCTGCTGAGGCCAAACCCCTTTGTACATTACTAAAAGCCGTAGAGATAGATTTTGCCGGGGTGAGCACTTGAGAAAATAAAGCGATAAAGGTAATAAAGCTACCGGCATCCAAGGGGGAGTCTCCTTCTAAAATCATGGATCCACCCACCAATAAAATACAGGCCACTACAGTTACACCTAAAAACTCTGAAATAGGCCCTGCCAAGGCAAATCGTTTTCTCATGCTGATGTTGAATCGCGCATAATTATCCACTTGCTTGCCAAAGCGCTTTTTAGAAAAAGCCACCGCATTAAAGGCTTTCACTATTCGCATCCCCCCTAATGTCTCTTCTAAAATATCGGAGATTTTACCTATAGTTTCCTGACTTTGCCTGGCTTTCTTCTTTAGTTTAATAGCTATGTAGGAGATGATAAAACCTGAAAGAGGTAAAATAATGAGGGTAATTAAAGTAAGTTTAACAGAGATAAAAAACAAGCCTGTAAAGTAGGCGATAATCATAATAGGCTCTTTAATCAAAGCTTTTAAACTATTAACAACCGTGCCCTCTACTTCCTGCACATCGTTCATCACTTTTGACATAATATTGCCTTTGCGCTCTTCTGTATAATATCCGATATGAAGATTCATCAACCTATCAAACAAAGCATTTCTTAAATTAGAAATTACATTGGCTTTAACAATGGCAGAAATCACTTCCAACAAGTACCGGAATACATTAGCCAAGAAGATAAATATGACTAATAAAAGGCATACAAACTTCAAGGCCTCAAAGCTGTCTTGCTGTACTAATTGCAAGAAATAATAATCGAAAACGTCTTTTAAATAATCTAATTTCAATTCAAAAGCAGGCAACGTCTGAGGAGCGGTTTCTTCAACCTCGGTCTTAAATAGTGTATTTAAAACAGGTGCTAAAATCCCTAAGCTTACCACACTAAATACCGATTGAAGAATAACATAAATCAGGTATTGAGGAGCCAAAAGACCCAGTGGCCTGGCATATGAAAGGACTCTAAAATAGGTTTTCATTTATATAAATTTGGCTGCAAGTTAAGAGTATATTGACGCTTTTGTATCAAATTGGTTGGAATTATGGGCTATTTGCAGTCATTTTCAGAAAATACGCCTTTTTTTTATCAAAATATATTTTCTCTTCTAGGGATATTCCACCTCAGTGAAGCCTTAAAAAAATTATTTTCTGAAGTATTATTCCCAAACTCACTTTCCTGATTTCTGATGGTATAACCCACTTCTGCAAATAAGTTATGTCTCATCATCCAGGTAAGCAAAAATTGATAATAACTCAATTGATTAGATTCACCCTGCCCTGTTACATGGCCAAAATCACCCTGCCCCGGATAGCGATATCGGCTATTATTGGCTTTAAATAAATTACCTCCAAAATTCACTCCGGTGGTATCTGTACCGAAATTTGCCCAAACTGCCTTTGCCTGAAAGGTGAATTTTGGAGATATTTGGTAACGCATAATGGCAATAAATTCCTCAAAATTAGCTCCTAAAGGATGAGCCAGAGATTGCTTGTAATTAGCATAATTAGTATAATTATTGTCGTGAGCATACATAAAAGGCCTGGCCATATTGTATTCCCCTTGCAAGTCCAGATTGGGTATTTCAAAGGCATTAAAATATTTCAAGCCGGTTTGGATAGCATATTTATTGGCCCACCAGCCACCTTCTCTTAAATTTTCAATTAAAAATTCATCTAAAACAAGCTGTCCATAAAGTGAGAATCTTTTAAGAAAAATCCAGCAAAAATCCATTCCTAACAAGGCATTACCAGAGCTTCCGTCTTGTTGTTCCAAGGAACGATAAAAAATTATTGGATTTAAATAGTTGATGTCAATCGGATTTTGCGCTCGAGTAGAATCGCCCGACATAATGGCTTCAAACACACCTATATTTAAGTTTTTGGTAATATTGTAACTTAGATGATGGAATGACATGAATTTTCTGGGGTACCTGTTTCCGGTACCAATTAAAGTATTACCGGAAGTTCTAACATCAGCTGTTTGCAGCCCAAAGATATTGGTATAGTTTAATTTCCATATTTTGGTTTCTGCTTTTAAAAATAAATAGGAAGGGGAAAAATCACTTAGTATCAATGATCGAAATCCGTTACCAACGAAAAAGCGATCATGGCCAAATTGTAAATTAATATTTTTAGTTGCCTGAAAAGAAATATATCCTCTTGCAGTAAAAAAATCTTTCGCAGCACCATCATCGCCATAGTTTTTCCAAAACCCTTCGTTTGGCACTGCTTTAAATTCATTGATAAATTCGTTCACATGTTGTGAGAAACGCACTTGATTTTCACCCACAAAAGTATAAAAACCCAATTTTTTATTAATGAGTCCTCTTACTTCTAATCCTCGTGTATTGATAAATAAATTTTCACCAGATATAGATTCTCTACCGAAACTAAAATCTATCACCGGGTTTACATGCAAATCAAATTCCTCCTCGTGCACATTAAAGAAGTCAGGCTTGGTTTTATAGATGTGCTTTAAAAATGGCTTTTTGCTTATATAGTTTGCACTATCCACCCACTCCCAGCTATCGTTTTTCAGGTAATTATAATTGAATTGATCTCTTTTATTAAAACTACTGACATCCAGACTATCCAAAAACTGCCCTATCTCTTTTCTATTAAAGGGCTTCATAGAGGCGTGAAAACTTTCCGAGAAGGAGCCGCTTCTTACTTCAAGTCGTTCAATCAGATGATAATAATCTGCACTAAGTGGTGCATTTACTGCCTGGCCTAGTACAGATGTAGCTTGTAATAAAAAGCAAAAAACTAATAGATTCTTCATAATCCTCAAATAAAGCCCCAAGTTAAAAACAATAATATATAAGAAGAGGAAAATTCAGTAGCTATTTCTGTAATTTCGCTCAATTAGCTCAATTAGCTCAATTTTATGTTTAATTTATCTGATAATAAGCTGAAAGCCATCATTCTTATTTACGCAAGTATTTGGAAAGATAGATTTGATCACTTAATTTTGCAATCCCTTTAGAAAAAATGAAGGGGAATTGGTTGGCAATCAATAAATTAATTTAGAAATTATGAAAAAAGAAATTCATCCTGAGTACAGAGACATCGTGTTCTGGGATACTCAAGCAGATACAAAATTCTTAACTAAGTCAACAATGACTTCAGATGAGACTATTAAAATGGAAGACGGAAATGAATACCCTGTTGTTAAAATAGAGGTTAGTTCTGCTTCTCACCCATTTTATACAGGAAAGAAAATATTCTTGGATACTGCTGGTCGTGTGGAGAAATTCAACCAGAAGTACAAAAAGAAATAATTTATTTTATTTCAAATTTGATCTTAAAAGTCTCTCAGGTAATTATATCCGAGAGACTTTTTTATTTTTAGACAATTTATTTTTAAATCCTTAGAGGTTTAGCACGAATATATTCATGAAGCTCTTATTTTTGCACTTATGAACTATCTGTTAATTGAACAAGCTGAATACAGGGAGAAATTAAAACCCTTTACTTTTACACGGCCAATTGCTGAAATAAGAATAGGGATACTTACTATTAGAGAGAAATGGGAAAAATATTTAGACACAAATATTTCCCACATAGCAGCTCCACATCTACAAAAGAAATACCCTCAAAAAATTGGGCAGCAAAATATACTAATCAATAGTTCAGTATGCCCTACTCCTGAATTGGTGAAAGCCATTCAACTAGGGGCTAGCATAAAAAAGGATGGCGTGCTAATTGCCGCATATGCTTCTGAAGAAGAAATAAACTTCTTTAATCCTATAGAAAAACTTGAACAAGCTGCAGAATATAATGGGGAACTCACTATCATATCTGAAAAATGGCATATTTTCCAGCACAATGGCGAGCAAATTAAATCTGATTTTGAGCTCATTACTAAAGGGAGAAATTCTCAATTAATTGATGACCCCCATACTGTAGTTTATAATGGAGATGATATTTTTATTGAAGAAGGTGCTAATATAAAAGCATCCATTTTAAATGCTGAAAACGGCCCGATTTATATTGGTAAGAACACTACAATTGCAGAAGGCACCATTATTAAAGGACCATTTGCTATTTGTGAAAATTCACAAACTAATATGGGGGCAAAATTCAGAGGTGATAATACTATAGGTCCTGGCTGTAAAGTGGGCGGAGAGGTGAGCAAAACTGTGTTTTTTGGCTATTCTAACAAAGGTCACGATGGCTTTATTGGTAATTCTGTAATAGGTGAATGGTGTAATTTAGGAGCAGCTACCAATACTTCTAACCTAAAAAATAATTATGCTCATGTGAAATTGTGGGACTATTCATCACAAAAATTTGAAAATACCGGTTTACAATTCTGTGGATTAATGATGGGTGATCATTCAAAATCCGGCATTAACACCATGTTTAATACAGGTACAGTTGTGGGAGTGTGTTCTAATATTTTTGGCAGCGGCTTTCCACGTAATTTTATTCCTTCCTTTGGCTGGGGGGGAGCCTCTGGTTTTACTACTTTTCAGTTGGAAAAAGCTTTTGAGGTAGCCGAACTTGTAATGCAAAGAAGAGGTTTACATTTTAACGAAACAGAGCAAACAATTATCCAGGAGCATTATGAGGAAAGTGCATCTGAAAGATTTTGGGATAAATAGTAAAAGGTATTTAAATTTTTTAACAAACTTAACATTAATAGAGAAATGAAAGTAGCAATTGGGGGAGACCATGCAGGTTTCGAATACAAAGAAAAATTGGTTGAATTTCTAAAAGAGAAAGGGTATCCAGTGAAAGATTTCGGTCCATCAACTGATGATTCTGTTGACTATCCTGATTATGTACATCCTCTGGCCACAGCCATTGGCAATGAGGAGCAGGAATTAGGTATTTTAATTTGTGGAAGTGCCAATGGAGTAGCTATAACTGCTAACAAACACAGTAAAATTAGAGCAGCCATAGCTTGGGAAGTAGAAATTGCACTTTTGGCTCGACAACATAACAATGCCAATATACTATGCTTACCAGCAAGATTCATCAGTTTTGAGGCAGCTAAAGAAATTGTCTTAGCCTTTCTGAACGAAAAATTTGAAGGTGGCAGACACGAGAGAAGGGTGAATAAAATCCCTTGCTAATATAAGTAATAGTTATTTTTCATTTAAGGTTTCAGTACATAAACCTGTGCTGAAACCTTGGCATATTTATCTTCTATAAGAGGTAGTTTTTTAAATGCAGAGCCTACTAAGCCGGTTAAATCAATAATTGTCTCGGGTTGATGCTTGTTAATATCTTCATAAATTCTTATTATATTTTCTGGTTTATCAACCTCTTTCCAAATTTTTTGGCTTAATTCCCAGCTATAAAATTGAGTAGCCACTTCTTTTGATGACTTATATATTTGCTTTCTATCACCCACCACTAAAACTTTCTTGTCGGCTATCCAAGGTTCATAAATCGATTGATTAACCAATAAATCATTAAAATTACCCCATTGATGGAAATAGAAATTTTGATAAAAAAGAGCATAGGTAATAAGCAGAATACTTATAGTGACAAAGTAGGTAAATATATTAGCTACAAACCGTGACTTAAATTGTAATAAAAGATGCGCAATAAAAAAAGCTATAAAAGGTATAAAAACAATTAATTGAAAAGGTGCTTTTACATCAGAAAAAAGCCATACTGCCCAGGCAGATACAAACATTAAAAACATTACCTGTTGCACCCTTACCTGGTAATTGGTAAATCTGGAAGCACTAAAGGTTCTCACCAAAGCAAGCATAAATACAATTCCTGGAATGCCAATAATGAGTAACAGAGAACTTAAATCTAAAACATTAGGCCTGTTGATTATAAAACTTGCCAGCACCCATTGATAAAACATATCTAGTAAAGCATTATGCCATAAATAATAAAGAGACACGGCAGCAATTGGCAATAACATACCATAAAGAAATAATAAATATCTTCTAAAGATTAAACCGGTTAAGAGTAGAAACGAAAAAATGGTAGCTACGAAAAAAATGATGGATGGTAAATAAAACAAAACAGCCAACCCCATAAAAATACCTGTTTTTAAAATGGTGTTGTCATTCAGTTTATTTTCGATTCTTAAATAGATATTATCTAGCACAAGTAGAATAAAAGTCATGCTAATTAACACTGGAGAAAGTGTAAAAAAATCATAAAATGAATGCATTAACAAAGCATACACAAAGGCTGGCACGTAGGAGTTTTCATTATACGCCTTATTGCGCAACATAATATTATTAAACAACACAAATTGGTAACCAATTAACAGGGTAGCTAATATTTGATAGATTAAAATGGAGCGTCCGAAAATAAAATCGATTCCGGCATAAACCCATGCAGAAAGCGGGGAAATGGTTTGTACAATGTCTTTATATAAAACATTTCCCTGATTCATCGTTTCACCAATAAGCATCCAGTTAAGTTCATAAAAAAGAGGCTCAGCTGAAATTAAATAAGGAAGACGGATTAATACTATAGCCAAAAACAGGATAAGCAGGCGGTAAGGGTCGTTTATTCTGAAAAATCCAATCAATTAATTTCCTTTTAAAGTTGTTTTACAAATG
>JBBSPJ010000213.1:0-7780 GCA_038258905.1 Cytophagales bacterium | reverse complement strand
CCATGTTCTTAAAACCCTTGCGGCCAATTTACGGCCAATAGCTTTTTTCAATGCAGCTTTTGTAGCACTGATTTCTTCAGATAAATTGAAAAGATCTAAAATATCTTTATCTGAACCATAACCTATTGCTCTTAAAAGAGTGGTTACTGGAAATTTCTTTTTCCTGTCGATATAAGCATACATCACGTTATTAACGTCAGTAGCAAATTCGATCCAAGAGCCCTTAAAAGGAATAATACGAGCAGAGTACAATTTAGTACCATTTGTGTGTTTACTTTGAGCAAAGAAAACGCCTGGTGATCTGTGTAGCTGAGATACAATTACACGTTCAGCACCATTAATGATAAAAGAACCTTTTTCAGTCATGTAAGGAATATTCCCTAAGAATACTTCCTGCTCAATTGTTTCAAAATCTTCATTGTCTTCATCATTACAAAGAAGACGCAATTTTGCTTTTAAAGGAACTGAATAGGTAAGACCTCTATCAATACAACCATCGATGTCGTACTTTGGAGGATCTACAAGATAATCAACGAATTCAAGAACAAAGTTTTCCCTGGAATCAGATATAGGGAAATTTTCTTGAAATACTTTAAAAATACCTTCTTCAGCTCTTTTCTCCGCAGGAGTTTCTAGTTGGAAGAAATCCTGAAATGACTGGAGTTGAACATCAAGAAAATCAGGGTAATCAATAATTCTTTTAATGGAAGAAAAATTGATTCTATCAGATTGATTTATATTAGCCAAGGCTCTGAATATTTAAAGTGATAATATTTGTATAGTAATGCTTTGAAGCATCATCATGTTTGAAAATATCTAAAATATCTACAAACAGGAAAAGACCTGACTCCAAACACTCTTTCGAGGTATGGAGACCAGGCCTAATTTCTTGGGCAGAAATCAGATAATCCTTTCAGGATCAACTAATTACTTCAATTCTACTTCTGCACCAGCTTCTTCTAATTGCTTTTTAAGACCTTCAGCTTCGTCTTTAGTAACTCCTTCTTTTATTGCTTTAGGAGCACTATCAACTAATTCTTTAGCTTCTTTTAAGCCTAAACCAGTTAATTCTTTAACTGCTTTAACTACTTGTAATTTTGCAGGACCTGCAGATGTTAATACAACATCAAAAGTAGTTTTTTCTGCAGCAGCATCGTCACCAGCACCAGCGCCACCTGCAGCAGCTGCAGGAGCAGCCATAGCTGCAGGTTCGATACCGTGTGTTTCTTTAAGGTAATCAGCAAGTTCATTAACTTCTTTTACTGTTAATTCTACTAATTGATCTCCAATTGCTTTGATATCAGCCATGTTTGTATTATTTAAATTTTAATGATTTTGTTCTTAATTATTTTAATTTGCTCTTTCTTCAAGCGCTTTTACTAAACCAGCAATTTTGTGACCTCCACCTTGTAGGGCAGAAATAACATTCTTCGCAGGTGATTGTAATAATCCTATTACATCGCCTAACAACTCATTCTTAGATTTAAGTTCACTTAAGAAATTGAGATTGCTTTCTCCTACGAAAACATCTGTGTCTATAGCAGCAGCTTTGAATAGTGGCTTTTCGCTATTATGTTTTTTACGAAAGTCCTTGATTACTTTAGCAGGAGCATTACTAACTTCTGGAGAAAAAAGAATTCCTGAGAACCCTTTCAACGAGCCAAACATTTCCGAAAAATCAGTTTCTTGCCTCTCTAATGCTTTTTGGATGAGTGAGTTTTTTACAACTTTGTACTCAATTCCTTTATCAAAGCATAGTTTACGGAAGGCATTCACCTGCGCAACACTCAATCCACCTGCATCAGCAACATAGAAATGATTTGTTTGCGATAATTTTTCAGTAAGCTCCTCTATAAGTTGTCCTTTTTCTTGCTTATTCATATTAAATTCCAGCTATAGAGTTTTTATCAATTGAGATGCCTTTGCTCATCGTAGATGACATAGTCATGCTCATAAAATACGTACCTTTAGCAGAAGCAGGTTTAAGCTTCGCCAAAGTTTGGATCAATTCATTCGCGTTTTCAGTAATTTTCTCAGCTGAGAAGGAAGCTTTACCTACACTTGCATGAATGATTCCGAATTTATCCACTTTAAAATCAATTTTACCCGATTTTACTTCCTGGATAGCCTTACCCACATCAAGCGTAACAGTTCCTGATTTAGGGTTAGGCATCAGACCTCTCGGTCCTAGCACTTTACCAAGTCTTCCGACTTTTGCCATAACAGTTGGCATGGTAACAATTATATCTATATCCGTCCAACCACCTTCGATCTTCTTAATATACTCATCTAAACCTACGTAGTCAGCACCTGCATCTTTAGCTTCCTGCTCTTTGTCAGGAGTTACTAATGCCAATACTTTAATGTCTTTACCAGTACCATGAGGTAAGGCAACAACACCTCTTACCATTTGATCAGCTTTTCTTGGATCTACACCCAAACGAATATCTAAATCAACGGAAGCATCGAACTTCGTAGTTGTAATTTCTTTTACAAGAGAGGATGCATCAGTCAAAGTATAAGACTTTGTAGCATCAATTTTCTCTGCTGCTATTTTTTGATTTTTAGTTAGCTTAGCCATTATCTCTTATATTTTATGATTTCCAAGGAGCAGTACCTGTTACTTTTAGCCCCATGCTTCTTGCTGTACCAGCTACTTGACGCATAGCTGATTCAATTTTGAGAGCATTTAAGTCAGGCATTTTGGTTTCAGCAATTTGCTTAACCTGATCCCAAGTTACAGAACCTACTTTAAGTCGGTTCGGCTCAGCAGAACCCTTTTTCTTTTTTGAGGCCTCTAACAACATTACCGGAGCTGGAGGAGTTTTAACAACAAAATCAAAAGATTTATCTTTGTAAATTGTTAATAAAACTGGTAAAACCTGTCCAGGTTTGTCTTGAGTTCTCGCATTAAATTGCTTACAAAACTCCATTATGTTAAGTCCCTTACTACCTAGAGCAGGACCTACAGGAGGTGAAGGATTTGCTGCCCCTCCTTTAATCTGTAATTTCAGATATCCACTTATTTCCTTAGCCATCTTGCTATTCTGTTTTTTCTACTTGCATGTAATTCAATTCCACTGGGGTATTTCTCCCGAATATTTTCACCATCACGTTGAGTTTCTTTCTTTCTTCAAAAACTTCCTCAACAGATCCTGTAAAACCACTAAATGGTCCATCCATCACTTTCACTGACTCACCTATAATAAATGGAGTACTTAATTTTACATCCATTTCTTCGGTTTCATCAACCTTACCTAGTATTCTGTTCACTTCGGCTTGTCTTAAAGGAACCGGAACTTTAGCGCTGCCAGAGCCCTCTCCCCCTAAAAACCCGATTACACCAGGGATACTTGTTATTACGTGATTTGCTTCACCATAAGATATGTCAGCTGATACAAAAACGTATCCCGGAAAGAAATTTCTTTCTCTCACACGTTTTTTGCCATTCCTCATCTCATATACTTTTTCAGTAGGTATAAGAATTTGAGGAATATAATCTTCTAATTTTTGACGAGCTATTTCATTATCAAGATAAGTTTTAATTTTCTTTTCTTGACCACTCACTACTCGTAAAACGTACCATTTATATTCTGACATTATCTAATTTATAATTATAAATGCTTAAAAAGCATTATAAAACCACTCCATCGCATTATCAAATGCTAAATCAATAACACCAATCAATATTGCAAAAATCAAGGATGCAACTAATACCAAAATAGAGCTATTTTGTAGCTTGCTATAGGTTGGCCATGTTACCTTGTATCTCATTTCTGACCAAGAATCCTTTATAAATAATGTTAATTTTTGCATCGTTTGTCTTATCTAATTTTGCACGGGTGGAGAGACTCGAACTCCCAGCCAATGGTTTTGGAGACCACTACTCTACCAATTGAGCTACACCCGTAAATACCAATGCTGCTCAAAATGGTCTGCAAAGGTAGATAAAAGTTTTATATGAAACAAATGCGCTCCCAAAAAATTGAGAACGCATCTGTAAATTTAATTTTATATGTTAGATATTAATCTAAAATCTCAGTAACCTGTCCAGCACCTACAGTTCTACCTCCTTCACGGATAGCGAAACGTAAACCTTTTTCAGCAGCTACTTTGTTGATTAATTTTACTTCGATAGTTACGTTATCACCAGGCATTACCATTTCTACATTTTCAGGTAAGAAAATCTCTCCTGTAACATCTGTAGTTCTTAGGTAAAACTGTGGACGATATTTGTTAAAGAAAGGAGTGTGACGTCCACCTTCTTCTTTTGACAATACGTAAACCTCAGCTTTGAAGTGTTGGTGCGGCTTCACAGAACCCGGCTTACAGATAATCATACCTCTTTTAATTTGAGATTTTTCAATACCTCTTAATAAAAGACCTACGTTATCACCAGCTTCACCTCTGTCTAATATTTTTCTAAACATTTCAACACCAGTAACAACTGATTTCAAACCTTCAGCTCCCATACCAATGATGTCAACTGCATCTCCAGTGTTAGTTACACCTCTTTCGATTCTACCTGTAGCAACTGTTCCTCTACCTGTAATAGAGAATACATCCTCCACTGGCATCAAGAAGTCTTTATCAGTTAATCTTTCTGGTAATGGAATATACTCATCCACTGCAGCCATTAACTCATCAATTTTAGCTACCCACTCTGCTTCACCGTTAAGTGCACCAAGAGCAGATCCAGAAATAACTGGTAAATCATCACCTGGGAAATCGTAGAAAGAAAGCAATTCTCTTACTTCCATTTCAACTAGCTCAAGTAATTCAGCATCATCTACTAAATCCACTTTATTTAAGAAAGCTACTAATGAAGGTACACCAACCTGACGAGCTAACAAGATGTGCTCACGAGTTTGCGGCATTGGACCATCAGTTGCAGCTACTACAAGTATAGCGCCATCCATTTGGGCAGCACCAGTTACCATGTTTTTAACGTAATCCGCGTGACCTGGACAATCTACGTGTGCGTAGTGTCTGTTTTCAGTTGCGTACTCTACGTGTGAAGAGTTAATTGTAATACCTCTTTCTTTTTCTTCCGGTGCGTTGTCGATAGAAGAAAAGTCTCTCATTTCTGCAAATCCTTTATCAGACAATACTTTACAGATTGCAGCAGTTAGTGTAGTTTTACCATGATCCACGTGACCGATAGTACCGATATTCACGTGTGGTTTTGAACGGTCAAAGGTTGCTTTAGCCATATTTGAAAAATCCTCAGTTTAGTTAAAATTTATATTATATTTATTAGATAACACTGATTGAGCCAACGAGGGGAATTGAACCCCCGACCTCTTCCTTACCAAGGAAGCACTCTACCCCTGAGCTACATCGGCTTAAAACATTTGTTAAACTCTTATCAAAGTCTTACGCCTTTCAGCGTAAAACGTTAGTGTTTACTATATCCTATAAAAGGCAGTCGCGAAACCGCTCTGCCTTCATGATATAGAAACGCTCTAATGAAAGAGCGGGAGACGAGGCTCGAACCCGCGACCTGCAGCTTGGAAGGCTGCCGCTCTACCAACTGAGCTACTCCCGCTTTTGTATAAAAAACAAAACTTATTACCAGTATTACTTTTTATGAAATGCAAACCATAGCAAAAGCTTTGGTTTACAATGTGGGGGAAACAGGATTCGAACCTGTGAAGTCGAAGACAACGGATTTACAGTCCGTCCCAGTTGGCCGCTTTGGTATTCCCCCTTCTTTCAATAAGCATTCCCTAAAATCACTTTCGTTTTAGGAAGTGCAAAATTATAGGTATTTTGTATTTTATCAAACATTCTACCCAAAAAAGATTGACTTTTTTCTACACTAAAAAGATACACTGTAGAGATGCCTGAATATCAGTTGATTAACTGATCAAATTAATATATTTATTTTTCAATAATTTTAAAGTTACTTAAATTTAGTTTTAAAATATTATTTAAAGGTGTAAAATCCGAAGTGAGTTTTTATCTTCGTGTCAAATTTTAGCTATGTATAAGGTAAATATTAACAAATTTGAGTCTGAGTTAAATGTACTAGTAAAGGATAGTAAATTTTTAGTTGACGAAGACCACTTAGATTGGGATGTGCATCCCATTGATAAAAACAGCTTCCACATCATTCATCAAAATAAGACTTTTACGGCCCATATTGTGGAAGTAGATTATAACTCTAAAGAGTTTACACTTCAAATCAATGGCAAAATCATTAAACTTAATTTAAAAGACAAGATGGACATCTTGCTTGAAGAATTAGGTATGTCTGATTTAGCACAAGTGAAAATTAATGAGGTAAAAGCTCCTATGCCCGGCCTTATATCTGAAATATTGGTTAAAGAAGGGGATGAGGTGAAACAAGGTGCATCATTAATTATTTTAGAAGCTATGAAAATGGAAAATGTTATTAAATCGCCAGGTGATGGCATCATCTCTGAAATAAAGGTGCAAAAAGGAAGTAGTGTGGAGAAGAACCAAATTCTTATACAGTTTTAGATTTTTAACATATATTTACAAAAACTTTTACATGAAATGTCCATAAAGTCCGCTATACCAACCAAGCATGAATATGGGAGGTTAATTAGTAGCTTTTGAAAGAAGGCATTCCATGTGACAACTAAAAGTCAATTATATACACATGAAATTTAAGCGCATATTATTAAAGTTGAGTGGTGAGTCATTAATGGGTGACGAAGGGTATGGTATAGATCCTAAAAGATTGGAACAATACGCTCTGGAAATAAAAAAAGTTAAAGATTTAGGAGTTGAAGTAGCTATTGTAATTGGTGGCGGCAACATTTTTAGAGGAATACAGGCTGAAGGTGCTGGCTTAGATAGGGTACAGGGTGACTATATGGGTATGCTTGCTACAGTTATTAACGGTATGGCCGTGCAAGGCATTTTGGAAAAACATGGTATGTTCACCAGGCTAATGTCAGGCATCAATATGGAGCAGGTGTGCGAACCGTTTATAAGACGAAGAGCCATCAGACATTTAGAAAAGGGCAGAGTGGTGATTTTTGGTGCCGGTATAGGAAACCCTTATTTTACTACTGATTCTACTGCTAGCTTAAGAGCCATTGAAATAGAAGCTGATGTAGTTTTAAAGGGTACACGAGTTGATGGGGTTTATACTTCCGATCCTGAAAAAAATGCAGATGCAAAACGCTATACCACTATCTCTTTTCAAGAGGTGTATGCTAAAGGCTTAAACGTAATGGATATGACAGCTTTTACGCTTTGTCAGGACAATAACTTACCAATAATTGTATTCGATATGAACAAACCAGGTAATCTGGTAGATTTAATAAATGGTGAAAAAGTTGGAACATTAATCCAATCATAAAATTGAACAGGAATGGAAGAAATTGAATTTGTACTTGAAGAAACTAAAGATTTAATGGAGAAAGCAATTCAACATACCAAAGCTGAATTGCTGAAAATTAGAGCTGGCAAAGCCTCTCCTGCCATGCTGGAAGGGCTTATGGTGAAATACTATGATAATGATACACCCATTACTCAGGTAGCTTCAATTAGCACGCCTGACGCCAGAAGTATCATTATAAAACCATGGGAGAAAAGTACTATAGGAGAAATTGAAAAAGCTATTATTAATAGTGATTTAGGTTTTAACCCACAGAATGATGGTGAAATAGTGCGAATTAATATACCACCACTTACGCAGGAAAGAAGAATTAATTTGACAAAGCAAGCTAAAAATGAGGCAGAAGACGGTAAAATTTCTATCAGAAATGCGCGTAAAGATGCTAACGACCAGCTTAAAAAGCTT
>JBBSPJ010000212.1:0-7823 GCA_038258905.1 Cytophagales bacterium | reverse complement strand
ACTTAATCATTTCATTATAGTTACTTTGTGCCTTAGCAATTTGTAAAAATCCTGAATAAGCATTGTATTTATCTTTATCATTATCTGCCATTAACAAGGCCTTATTATAGTAGATTTTTGCGTTATCATAATCTTCACCAATAAACTCTAACTCGGCTATTTTCTGGACTGAACGTTTTACAAAAGGAGTTTTATCTTCCTGAACTACCTCATAAAAATAAGGTAAGGCCTGCTCATATTGTTGGTTTCTGTAGTATGAGTCGGCTAAATAATATTTCGCTTCATAACTCAATGCATTATCAGCATACTCATTTAAGTAATTTTGAAACGATGCAATGGCTTTATTATAATTCTGATTAAAATAGAGCGACTTTGCTGCATCAAACTGAATACTTGGCACTGCTTTATCATTTGGATTGGCATTTTTATAGGCCGTTAAGTAATTATCCATATCTCCGGACACACCTTGCATGCCATAAATTTCCTGTAATCCCAACAAAGCACCATTAGCGGTAGGATGCGTCAGGTAATTATCTAGAATGTTTTTATAATCAGCAACCGCATCTTGGTATTGCTTTAAATTGAAATAGGCAATAGCTCTTTTAGATAAGGCGTATGGTTTTAAAGGTGTTTGTCCGGCAGCTTTAAGCAGATAGGAGAAACCATCAACTGCATCGGTGTACTGTCCATTTTCAAAGGCTAAAAGTGCTCGTTGAAATAAGGCATTGTCATAATAGGCCGATTGTTTATATTCAGAAATTACCACATCAAAATTTTGATAAGCTTTTTGGTTCTCTGATAAAATACCATGGATTACCCCTTTCTGAAAATAGGCGTAATCTATTTTTTCATTCTTCTCATTAATGGCTGTTTGATAATTGCTATTGGCCAAACTATAATTTTTGGTTACGTAATAACAATCTGCCAGCTTAATTAAGGCATCCTCATAGTAAGGATGATTTTTTCCCCGCTTTACATAAGCATTGAAGTAATTTAATGCCTCTGTAAATTGTTTATCATTATAAAATGCATGCGCCAACCCATATTGCACGCCAGCATACCATTCATCGGAGCTTAAACTATTATTTAGTGCTTTTTGGTAGGCAGTTATTGCTTCTGTATATTTCTTTCCGGTGGCATATGCCTCCCCCATCCAATAATAGGCCTGACCTGTAATATTAGAGTTTTGAGGATACATCACAGATTTCTCAAAATACTGCACTGCCTTATAAAAATTAGCCTGATTGAAATATTCAGCTCCCTGATAAAAGGTCACTTTCTGATAAGATTCCTTTAATTTTAATGTTTTGTTGGGCACAGATTCTATAAACTCAATAGCCAATTCATAAGCATTGGTGTTTAAATAAGCCTGGCTCAATAATTCATTGGCTTCCACCCTGTAATTGCTGCTAGGATATTGACTGGTAAAGCTTTTAAGTTCCGTAATAGCATCGGCAAACATTTTTTCTTTGATGTACAATTTAGCCAATTGGTACTGACTTTCTTCCTTGATACTCGGGATAAACTCCAAAAGCTTAGCTTGCTGAAAAGCATTAATGGCAAATCTGGTATTTTTGTTTTCTAGATATAATTTACCTAAATAATAGGTGCTATATTGAGATAGAGAGTCCTTATCTAATCCCACCTGCTCAAATAATTTAATAGCCTTATCGGTATTTTGTTGCTTATATTCAGCATAGGCCATTCTGTATAAGATTTCTCTATCAGGATTACCAGCACTTTTCTCTCTAAAGCCTGTAAAGTATTCCGAAGCTTTATTATAGTTGCCTTTAAAATAATAAGAATCACCTATTATCAGGCTTAAATCAGCTGAACCACCGGATGAAGTAAATGAAATACTTTGAGCGTATTCTATCACTTGATCATATTTTTTTTGTCGGTAATAGATATTGGCAATCATAGTAGAGGTGGTAGCTCTATAGGATTCATTCTCACTTGCCTTTCTTAAATCGATTAATGCTTGCTCGTAGTCCCCTTGTTCAAAAGCAATATAGCCGGCATAATAACTGCCTGCTGACTGATAACTAGAGCTACTTCTTTTGATTTTATTAAAATGAGGCAAAGCTTCAGCAAAAGCTTTTCGGCTGAAATAAGAGTAGGCTAATTTAAACTCTAAATCTTCTTTTTTCTTCCCTTTCAGAACACTTGCATCAGTTTCTTCATAATATTGAATAGCTTTTGCATAATTCTTTTCCCGATAGTAGAAATTGCCTAACTCAAAATAGGCTTCTTCCGCATAAGCATTGGTAGGGTAAGTATTCACAAAGCTTTTAATTCTGGCCTCACCATCTGCATGGAATAAATAAATTGCCGTTAAAGCACTAAAATAAGTAGCGTTCTGCGTATTTAAGCTTGTTCTATCCGGATGGTCTACATAAGACTCGAATAGCTTCTGAGCGGCATTATATTGGCTTACCTTATAAAGGTTAAAAGCATCCCTGTAGATGTCTTCTGCTGATTGTTGCACATGTGCGTACTGGCTAAATCCTGAAAATGGCAGGCAAGTAAGTAGTATATATATAAATATTCTTTGGTTCATTGTATTTTTCAATTACGTAATAAACTCTAATATGAATTAAATATTTTGAAGTGTTTCAATAAAATTATTAGTGCATTAATTTATAAATCAATTCCTTCATCAACTGGTCTTCCGATAAACTTGCATTAATTCCTTTACTGGTTAAATCTGCCTGATAGATATAGGCTAAGTTTTGTATTGTTTTTTGAAGATTATAACGTCTGGTAGCAGCTATATATTCTTTTGCAATGTAAGGAGATACTCCCGCTGCCGTTGCCACTCCTCTATCTGACTTATCCGGATGATGATGAATAATTAGTAGTTTGGCGAAAAAGCTATGCAAAAAGCCAATTGAGAGGATTACAGGATGGTTTTTGGGATCTGCAGCAAAATAATTGATGATTCTATTGGCTTGCAAAGCATTTCCTAAAATGATTGCTTTTTGCAATTCGAAAATATTATAGTCTTTATTAATACCAACATATTCCTGCACCAAAGCAGCATCAATTTCTACAGGCTCTTTAAAATTGATCAATATTTTATCAATTTCATTGGACATGCGCTCCAGACTATTTCCAATATATTCTGTTAGGAGCATGGTGGCTTGTCTGTTAATTTTATGTCCTTTACCAGTAACATATTGAAGCACCCATTCCGGCACCTGATTCTCATAAATTTTATTAGATTCCAGAAAAACGGCTGCTTTTTCAATGGATTTTGTGATTTTTTTACGCTTGTCTAGCTTTTTGTGCTTATGGCAAAACACTAAAACAGTAGATGGCTGTGGGTTTTGCAGATAGGCTTCAAAAACACTCATATCGTCAGGCAATTTTTTAAAATCCACGATTTCCTGAGCTTCTTTTACAATAATTACCTGCCTCTGCCCCATCATAGGAAAACTTCTGGCGGCAGAAATTACAGTATTCAATGCAACATCTTTTCCATAGAGAATACGCTGGTTAAAGCCTTTTTCAGCTTCATTTAAGGCATTTTTCTCTATGTAGTCGCTAATTAGATCAATATAGTAAGATTCTTCACCTTGTAAGAAGTAGATGGGGGCATATACATTCTTTTTTAAATCTGCTAAAATTTGATCTGCCGTTTTTGCCATTTTAAATTATGCTATTATTGGTTGCGAAGATAATGGATACTTTAATGAGGTACAAGGAAAGGATTGAAGGGTATAATTATAATTCTTAATAGTTGCCATATTATCCCTATGAGTAAAAGTTTTAGATTTTAGCTAGTCTAGTTTAGATTCATTTTTTAAAGCTATTTCTCTTAAATACTCTTTTAAAATATAATGCCTTTTATAAAAGCTATTCTCAATCCTCCCCTTTACCCCATTGGGATTCTTAGCAGCCTTTGGCTGGTTTATAGCACAAACGGGGGAGAATTTAAACAATAAAAAAGGGCAGCTAAATTAGCCACCCCTTTAATTTTAAACGATTTGAAATTACTATTTCGTTTCAATAATAGTTTCATCAACAGGATTTCCGTCCTCGTCAACTTTCACTACTTTTTTAAGATTTAATGCTTCTACTTCTTTCAATTGCGTTTTAGCATCACCTACAATGATGTAGCTCATTTCTTCTACATTCATGTATTTGTCCATCACGCGCTTCATGTCTTCCACGGTATAGGCCTTTAATTCCGCCTGGTTTTGTTGGATAAAATCCTTGGGTAAACCATAGGTAGCAATTTGTTGTAGTACACTCAACTTCTGTCCTAAGGTTTCATACTCCCTTGCTTCTTTTCGAATTAAAGCATTACGGGCTTTATCTAATTCTTCCTGGCTATATTCAGTTTTATAATTCTCTATTACTTCTTTAAATGCTTCTACCGACTGAGCCGTAACATTTGTTTTAACACTGGAATATGCTCCAAAAGGTGCTTTTTCGTTTGAGGAAGAGATATTTGAATAGGCACCATAAGTATAACCTTTTTCTTCTCTAAGCACTTGAAATAATTTCCCACCAGAATTGCCTCCTAAACCGTAATTTGCAACAGTTAAAGGATAGTAATCAGGATCTGTTCTTGATACAGCTAATCTTTCCATTCTTATTACCGATTGCTTAGCTTCTGAAAAATTAGCGAAATAGATTTCACCTGTTTGAGGTACTTCCTTCATTTCATAAGTAGGGAAATTCACCTCTTTGGCTGCCCAGTTATTGCTTAAATTAGCAAATGCTGAGTTCATTTCAGTTTCATTCACACTACCCGCAATTTGTAAATTAGCTACACTTGGTGAGAAGCTTTTAGCATAATAGTCTTTTAAATCTTCAATTGTGATTTTTTCTACAGATTCCAAAGTACCGGCACTAGGCTTAGAAAAAATATGGTCATCACCATAAATCATTTTACTAGCCACTGTTGAAGCTATGCTGTTTGGATTGGCATTTCTTTGCTTAATACTATTGATCTGAGCATTCTTGATTCTGTCAAACTCTTCTAAATCCCATCTTGGCTCAAGCATCATTTCTTCTACCAAAGCAACAGTTTCCTCAAAGTATCTGGCCAGGCAGTTCGCATACACTACAATTTCTTCACTTCCACTATACATGTAGATTCTTGCACCTAATAAACCAATAGCATCTTCTAATTCTTCAGGCGTTTTATTTTTTGTTCCTTCCTGCATTAATTGGGTAGTAAGACTTGCTACACCTGGTAATTCAGGATTGTCCATCATCTGTCCGCCTTTAATACGAATACTAAAAGTAACCAATGGTAACTCATCATTTTCAATACCTAAAACTTTTAAGCCATTCGCCAATTCTGTTTCATAAATTTTAGGAGGATTAATTAATGGCATCTCCCCTAGCTCTGGTTCCTGACTTCTATCTATTTTACTTGGTGTTCTTTCATATTCGCCATCCTGATCAACATCAGCCAAACCTGAATCTTCTACCGGCTCTACTGCTTCAATTTTAACAGTTGCTTTCTCAGACCCATCAACTATTAGTTCTAATTGATCTTTAGGGACAAAGCTGGTAATAATTGCAGGTTTATCTTTTATGTATTTTTCATATACTCGCATTACATCTTCCTTCTCAACGGCCAATATTTTGTTAATATCTTCCGTGATAAATCCAGGATCGCCTTTAAATTCGTTATAACTACTTAATTGAAAAGCTTTTCCTAATACGCTTGAAATTCCATTGTAAAAATCGGTTTCCTGACTTGCTTTGATTCGCTGTAGATCTTTTTCAGAGAAGCCATTAGCCTCAAAATCTGCCATAGCCTCCTGAATAGCCACATAGACAGAATCTAAATCAATTCCATCCTTAGCCCTTACACCAATATTAAACTCCCCAGCTAGTTCACTTGAACTATTATATGAAAATACACTCGGTGCATATTCGGTTTCTTCCACCAATTTCTTATAAAGTGGTGCTCTTTTACCTTGGCTTAAAATTTGACCTAATGCTGCCAAAGCCCATGAATCAGGGTGATATTGTTCTACTGTAGGATAAGTAATTCTTAAATCCGGTACTTTAGCGTAATCATCTTCGTGGTACAATTTTTTAGTTTCTGATATTGAAACTGGCATTGGTTCTAAAACTTGATCATTTCCTCTTGATTCAATTTCACCAAAATATTTTTCGATCCATGCTTTTAATTGTTCTTTATCAAAATCTCCTGCTACCACTAAAGTTGCATTATTGGGTCCGTACCAATCTGAATAGAAACCTTTTACGTCATCAAGAGTAGCTGCCTGTAAATCTTCTAATTCACCAATAACTTCCCAGTTGTAAGGATGGCCTTCAGGGTATAATGCTTTTTTAATCACATAGCTCCGGTGCCCATAAGGCTGGTTATCCACTCTTTGCCTTTTCTCATTTTGAACTACAGGTTTTTCATCCTCCAGATCTTTTTTGGTAATTGCATTGATGAAATAGCCCATTCTATCAGCCTCCATCCATAAAATTCTTTCTGTAGCATCTTTAGGAACTACCTCGTAATAAACTGTACCATCTGTCCAGGTACCTCCATTGAAAGTACCGCCCAGGTCATTAATATTTTTGAAAAAGGCTCCCTCTTCTACATTTTCTGATTTTTGAAATAGCATGTGTTCAAAGAAATGAGCAAAACCAGTTCTACCGGGCTTCTCTCTGCTTGAACCTACATGCATTTGAATGGCAACTGCTACAATGGGATCTGATTTATCCTCATGTAAAATTACCTCTAACCCATTGGGCAATGTGTATTTTTCATAATCTATCGATAGCTCTGCTTTCTTCTCGCCTCCCTCGTTACAAGCAACTACAAGAAAAACCATTAACGCTAAGCCTAATGATGATAATCTTTTCATAATTAAAAATTTTGTCTAGTTATACCTTGTAAGTTGGACATTAGTTATGGAAAAATCGAACGGAAAAAAGACCAACGGAAATCTTATATTTTAAGTGGTTAATTTAGACTATAAGTTAATTATATGTTCCTGTACTATGTGTATAGACAGTTATTTTAATTCAACAGCAGCAATCTCACTATTAACATGACAGGACATTATAAGGGAGGTTTGTAACGAATTGAAATAATTACTTCCTACCTACCGATAACATGATTATATACCGTCATTGCGAATCCCTTTAGGGTGAAGCGATCTCGTCAACCTTTACGTCATTGAGAGCCTGCTTGATTGCAGACAGGAGCGGCACAACCGCGGCAATCTCATGATTAGAATAACAAGTCGACCTAAGGAGAGTACCTACTAAAATTCTATAAGATTGCTTCACTGCGTTCGCAATGACTTTTCATTTGTTAAGATTTCTTTGCGCCCCTGCCTGCAGGAGGCACCGCGACCTTGCGTTAAAAACCTGGCTTCAGTAATTTCGGCTAAAGCCGAAGTGGCTGGTCTCGCAGAGCCGCAATGGCGCAACGGCCCGCAGAGAAAAGGAAATGTATTCCAAAGAAATTTAATATAGCCATATTCATCTTTCTTTTTTTCTAAATGCGCAGCATTCCTTTGTGCCCCTGTCTGCCGACAGGCAGGTTCGAGTCTTCGTGGTTAAACCCCTCTCTTTAGCGAGCCATTAAAAGCCTACGGCTTTATTCGGCTAAAGCCGAAGTGGCAATTCTACAGATAAAGTGTTTAGGAACGTCATACAAATTTGTTCGTTTTTTCTTAAAAATGTGAGGTCTCGCAATGAACTGTGATAAAAATCAAGTAAAAAGTAAAATCATTCAAAATAAAATATTGTTTGATACTAAATCAACCAAAATAATCAACTTGATAGTAAGTATCGTTTTTGGCAATTGCGAAGGACTGCTTGATCAATTT
>JBBSPJ010000211.1:0-7827 GCA_038258905.1 Cytophagales bacterium | reverse complement strand
TTTAGATATTTTGATATGACCTTTTTTAAGGAAATAGATCTCCTCAATATCCTGAGAGGGCAAATAAACTTCCTCTCCTTTTTGATATTCCGTCATACACATCAGTTCCTGTAAATTCATCTTTTCCTTCATGGAAAGTGCTTTCAAAATTTGAAATTGATCAATATGCCAAAGCTTATTGGCTGTCTCTACTGAATTACTCATTGTATTAATTAGTTTTTTTGTTTAATCGTTGAAATTTCATGAAAGTTCTGATTTTATGAAATGAACATAAATATTCGAGGGCGAATCCCGACAGCTATCGTGACCAACCGCCAGATGCCTGCCTGCCTTTGGCAGGAATATTTATCGAGAATTCCCCCACAGAGATCCCTTCGGGGCATGTGACCATTAAAAAAATAACGTACACATGAATATACGTCAATTTACAGACAATTTGAAGTGATAGTATTATTTATGTTTGATAAATAACAAATCAAACCATGGATAAAAAATTTCTTTTTTTATTAGTTTGTATATCAATTTTTGGCGCTGAAATATGGGCTCAAGAACATGAGGACCATCACACTTTTTTCAAGGAGAATTCCATTACCATTTCCTTAGGTTCTACATTCATTAATAAGGTTGAGCCGTTGGGCCTGAACGGCCGATTCTATTACAATGTCTCTGAGAATATCTGTTTCGGGCCAGAATTGACTTGGTTTAGCGTGGAGGGAGGTAATATATTTGAAACCAATTTTGTATTGCACTACATTTTTGAAACGCCTTTAGTAGGTATTTATCCTGTTGTAGGTTCTAATTATACTTCAGAAAGCTTGAAAACTGAAAAGCATGAAAATTGGAATTTGGTTTTTGGAGTGGGCATTCACGGAAATTTTGGAAAATTTGGTGGATTTGCTGAATATACCCAAAAACGCTTTGCTCGTTTTGAGAATATATTTAGCGTAGGATTAATGTACACCATTCACTACTAATGGAATGGTATCTACCCATAACGATTTTGCCTGCCCTGGCATTGCTCATTTTACCCACATCCAATCAAAATAGAAGGGCGATGAGTGATAGAATAGACATTAGAACCGTCTGACGCTTAAAAAAACTAAATTGCAATAGCGATGCAATATTTAAGTGTGCTCATATTTTTATCATCAGGTATAGTAAAAGCCGCAATTCCGGAAGTTCCTTTGATGCAAACTTTATTGCAGATTGGGGTAGTGATTTTAGCTTTATCAATTGTTTTACTATGTATTTATGCCATAAAAGGTGTGGGCATTAGACAAAAGCATTTAAGAATTTGAATTGATTGGCTGGTAAAAGAAAAAGACCTGTCAGATTTTTAAAATCTGACAGGTCTAGTAATATTTTAAGACTATATCCCTTAAGCCTCCTGCAAATTAGGCGCTACAGGAAAATCAATTTCTGTTTTGGCTATATGGTTTGTGTAATTCGTGATGGTATTTAAAGCTACCAAAACAATTAATTCAGATAATGCTGCTTGATTATAACCTGCATTAAAGAATGCATCAAATAATTTTTGATCAGGATTACCTCTAGTATCAGTTATAGCTTTAGCCAAATCACTTAGCGCTTTTAGTTTATTATCAGCAATGCTTCCATCTCTGATGGCTATAGTTTGATCTTCAGATAAACCTTTCATTTTACCCACAGTGGTGTGAGCTGAAAGACAATAGTCACAAGAATTAGCTTCTGCTACTGAAAGTGCAATTGTTTCCTGCTCTTTTCCATCAAATTCACCTTTAGCTAAATTTTCTTGTATGGCCATAGTGGCTTTCAATGCAGGTCCTGAATTACCAATTGCAGCATAAACATTAGGCACCATACCCATTTGCTTTTTCATGCCTTCAAAAATTTCTTTTGAGATAGGATTTGCTTCTTCTGATTTCGTTATATTTAAATTACTCATTGTTTTTAAATTTTTTGTTATAGTATTAACACGAGGCAGTTACAGAAGAGTTAAGGAAAATGCATGTAATTACATGGAATTGTCAGTACGTTGACATTTAGGCTTCTAAGTTTTAGTGACTTCTAACATTTATGCAATTTGGGAGCTCAGTGAATCTTAAGGGGGTATAACGTTGAGAAGAGGCGTCAGACGGTTTGGAGCCGTCAGACGCCCAACAAGCTAACTTGATTTAATTTTTATTTATACTTTACTTTAAAGTTATGAAATTAATAGAAAACAAGTTATACCATTTTTACAATCAGGGTAACAATAGAGACAATATATTCTTTACAAGAGAAAATTACCTTTACTTTCTTAAAAATTTTAGAAAATTTGTATTGCCTCATTGCGATGTGCTAGCATACTGTCTTATGCCAAACCATTTTCATTCCCTAATTAATACTAATGAGAAATCTCTCATGGAAAAAAAAGTGGGTGGTTTAACTTTAACAGCTTTAAATAATGGATTTCGTCAACTCTTGAGCGTTTATGCACAAGCAATCAACAAACAGGAAGGTAGGTCAGGCTCTTTATTTAGACAAAAAACTAAAGCTAAACTGGTGGAAACGGAAATTGAAGATTATCCCTTTATATGCTTTCAGTATATTCACCAAAACCCAATAAAATCTAATTTGGTGAATAAAATGGAGGAGTGGGAGTTTAGTTCCTTTAAGGATTATTTGGGATTACGAAATGGAACACTCTGCGATAAAACTTTAGCTATTAAGCTGCTAGAAATTTCGATGGAGAACTTCTACCATGAATCTTATATAGTGATTCAACGAGAAAAAATTGAGGATATATTTTAATCGTACAAATCTGAATAGGCGTCAGACGGTTTGGAACCGTCAGACGCCTAATAACCAAGTTAACTGCAATTTTATCTACTAATGCTTAGGAACTGCATTAAGCTTCAAATCAAATTTTAACACTATCTTAAAAAAAATATCAGAGATTTTGAAAAAACAATTCCTTCATTAAACAAAAAACACAGCCAAATGGCTGTGTTCTAATTCTAAAAAATAAGCTAATGCATCAGACGGTTCGGAACCGTCAGACGCCTAGTCAAATTACGCTAATTGAGCGTTAATTTTATCTGCTAATACTTGCTTAGGAACTGCTCCTATTTGCTTGTCAACTATTTCGCCACCTTTAAAAACTAATAAGGTAGGTATACTTCTGATGCCAAATTTAGCTGAAACATTAGGGTTTTCGTCTACATTCACCTTTCCTATAACTGCTTTACCTTCGTAATCTCCTGCTAATTCTTCCACAACAGGGCCAATCATTTTACAAGGACCACACCACTCTGCCCAGAAATCAACTAATATAGGTTGATCTGATTTTATAATTTCTTCAAAATTACTATCGGTTATTTCTATTGTTTTTGCCATTATCTATTTATTAATATTTTGTACTTGATTTGAAAACGTAAATATAAAAAAAAATGTTGCTACATTTAATTACACAATTCGGATGAATGTCACATGCAAGACTTTTTACCAAAACTACTCTAAAATATTAGCAATCAAATTTTGAGTAAACTGAAAATGATATTATATCTCTTCCTGCACTTTACCGCATTTAAGCATTTTATCTCCGAAGTATGGATTTTTAATTTCCTCTTCGCTACTTAACCAAAATGCTCCTTTATTGTTAAAAGCCATTGGGCAATACTGCTTATAAACAGTTTCGTCCTTTGCTTCTGTATTATTTTTCACCACTTCGTACATACTTTTACTTAAATCTTCAAAATCAGCACGGATCTCCTCTACATTATCCTCACCTTGAATATTGCGGGCATACTTCTTTAAATCATCCATTCCTTCACCTAATTTTTCTAAAAATTTAGAAGATGCAGTTTTAGCTTTTGAAGCATCAGTTAATACTAAAGCATTTTTTATATCGAAATAGGCGGATAAAATTCCTTCCAATTGCTCTTTACTCACAGTTCCAGCAGTAGACTTCTGCTCATACACATCCTGTTTAGTTTCGGTGCTTGTTTCGGTCGTGTTTTCACCCGATTTTTCTTTTTCTGAAGCACATCCAAAAGTAGTAAAAACTACCATCGCGGCTAATAATAGCTTATTCATAAAGTATCTATTTTTAGGTTTTAATATTTAAAGGGTAAAGTTAAGACAATTAAACATAGTACAATTATCTTTAATGCTTAATTGAAACTATAAAGTTCGATTAGAGGTACTCGGGCTGTCAAGTGGGCCGGAAAATAGATAGCTCACTAGTACATAGAAAACTGTAACCAGGCTAGAACTACTCTTTAAAATAGAATTTTTTCGGTTTTCTTCCTTTGGATCAGAATCTTTAGACTCCGAATTTGGAGATTTCTCGTTTTTTAAATGAGTCTCACCAGGTTTCTTGGCTGTTTTTCGCTGGTCTTCATAATTTAATTCAATAGTACCATGATCCTTATCAGAAGCAACCTCTTCTTTAGTTTCAGATTCAGTTAGCGGTAAATTATTCTGACTTTCCTGTCCTAATACATTACCCATTGAAAAAATAATTAAAAGAAGACTGATGAAGCCGGTAGATGAAATTGCCTTTATCATAAAATTTCGATACGTTAAAAATTTAAATAGGTTTAGCATACAATATAATAATAAGCTAAAACCCTCCTATACAGCAGACTACTTAAGGCTTGCTTAAAAACAAACTAATTTATACAACTTTCTATTAATTAGTTTTCATCAACGATTATACCTTAATAGTTTTTCAGCAGGTCTTACTTAGTTTTTTTATTATTTAATTGTTCAATCATAGCCTTTACATGTTTATCAGCAGTGAACATATTTTCATACACGGCTGCAATTTTATGGTCTTCATCTAATAAATAAGTCACTCTTCTATTCATATTTAAAACAGGGACTACAGCTTTATACAATTTAGCCACTTTGCCATTAGGGTCACTTAATAAATCAAAAGGCAGTTTATTTTCTTCCTTAAATTTAAGATGAGAGTTAATGGTGTCCTGACTTATTCCCACCACTTGTATATCCAGATTTTTAAAGGTGGAAAATGAATCTCTAAATTCACAAACTTCTTTCGTACAAACCGTTGTGAAGTTTTTAGGATAGAAAAAAAGTATCAAAGGCTCACCTTTATAATCGTCTAAACTAAATGCTAAACCTGCAGTAGATCTTAATTCAAATGAGGGTGCTTTTTCTTTTACTTTTAGGGCCATAATAATTTTTCTTTATTTTATTTAAACCTATTTGATTATTATATGTTATAATCATTGTTGTAATAACAACAAATAGTTTTCATGTTCAATTAGGTTTTAAGGCATCAGCGTAGTTTCTGATGCCTTTTTTATTTAAAATTAACAAAAAAAAGCAGCCTAAGGCTGCTTTTAACTCATATAAATTCAATAAAGGCTAATCTACATTATCGTGTAGAAATTTATTATTCCCTAAGATCTGATTATCATCATTTAAATTAAATTTTGATATATTCTTCTCAGATGAATGAGGAACTTCCTTTAATTTCACTTGCTTTCTTTTGTATGCCGGAACCTCCATTTGTTTATAAGATTCAGGAGTATTGGCATGACCACCATTGAGTTGCTTTAATTTAGCAATTCGCTCTTTAGATTTAAGCCTTAAAAATTCCTGCCTCTCCTCTTCCGCTCTTAACCTGGCTTCTGGATCTGGAGTTTTATTTACAATTTCGTACTCTTCAGACAAGCCTTTAGTGAAATCATCTTCCTCTGCTTCATTATCCTGATTATCGTACTCATATTCATAATCATGCGCTTCTTCTTTTTCAGGTTCCTGTGATGGAAACCCAAAAGAATAGCCTCTGCCTTCTTCAGGCCTTTGCTGAGGTTTATTGGAAGTATTTTCTCTCGGCTCTTCCTTATAGAATTCGTTTTGCTTTTTACGAGAATTTTCCTCTTCATTATTGAACAAGGTAATTTGCTTAGGTCCATCAAGATCAAATACTCTTTTTGATTCTTTTTCCGGAATCGCATTTCGTTTGTACCCGCCCTGATCAAAACCGGTAGCAATCACTGTTACTGATAAAGCGTGGCCTAACGACTCATCCACACCGTGACCAAAAATCACTTCTGCATCTTCTCCGGCCATTTCCTGAATATAGTCAGTAATTTCAGTCAGCTCATCCATTTGAAGCTCTGCCTGCTCACCGGAAATAATGGAAAGTAATATTTTTTCAGCGCCTAATATATCTGTATTATTCAACAAAGGAGAAGAAAGAGCCTCCTCAGCGGCACGGATAGCTCTACCATCACCCTCTGTACGTGCAGAGCCCATTACAGCAGCCCCTGCATTTTTCATTACCGTTTTAACATCTTCAAAATCCACGTTTACATAACCAGGAACTGTTATAATTTCAGCAATACCTTTGGCACCTGTGGTTAAAACATTATCTGCCTTGGCAAAAGCATTCCCTATGGTGAGGTTTCCGTAGATTTCACGTAATTTATCATTGAGAATTACCAGTACAGTATCACAGTTTTCTTTCAACTCACGGATACCTTCCTCTGCCTGTTTGGCTTTCTTTTTACCTTCAAAACCAAATGGCGAAGTAACAATACCCACCGTAAGAATATCCATTTCTCTGGCAATACGCGCAATAACCGGTGCTGCACCCGTTCCGGTACCACCACCCATACCTGCGGTAACAAAAAGCATTTTGGTATCCGTACCTAATAATTCACGAATATCTTCTTTGCTTTCCATTGCGGCTTCCTTTCCCTTAGCAGGATTGGCACCGGCTCCTAAACCACTGGTTAGATTTAAACCAATTTGTAGCTTATTGGGCACAGGACTCGTTTTTAAGGCCTGAGCATCAGTATTGCAGATTATAAATTCTACATCTTTGATGCCTTGGTTAAACATGTGGTTGACTGCATTACTGCCCCCTCCACCAACACCTATTACCTTAATAATAGATTTGTGGTGTTTTGGTATTTCGAATTTATATGCTCCTTCTGTCATAATGGTTCAATCTTAATAATCGTCATTTTCGTTAAAGTCATCTATCAATAAACTCTTCGTTTTATTGATGATCTTACTAAAGAAGTCTCCTCCTTTTTTACCAGCTTTCTGCTTTTGATTAACATAAGCATTCTGATTCATCGCCTTGGATTGTAAGTATCTGTTTTCTCTTTCATCCAATGAGCGATAACCTACCAATACCAGCCCCACTGAGGTGGCAAACATTGGACTTTTCACTTGTTCTATTTTACTTTTACCTAAATGCTCGTTAGGGTAACCAATTCTGGCATCCATTCCGGTTAGGTACTCTACTAATTGTCTTACACTATGCAGTTGCGAGCCACCACCGGTAATTACAATACCACCTGCTAGCTTTCCTTCATAGCCCGATGCTATAATTTCAGCATGCACCAAGTCAACAATCTCTTCCATACGCGCTTCCACGATGTGCGCAAGGTTTTTAATCGATATTTCTTTAGGTGCCCTATTACGCAAGCCTGGAATTGAAACTATTTCATTTTCATTCGCCTCCGTAGCAATAGCTCTACCAAATTTTGTTTTCAATAATTCAGCCTGTTGCTGCATTACCATACAACCTTCTTTAATATCGGAGGTGATGATATTACCTCCAAACGGTATAACACCGGTATGGCGTATAATATTTTCATGGAAAATAGCTATATCAGTGGTTCCACCACCTATATCTACCAGACAAACGCCTGCTTCCTTCTCGTCTTCACTTAAAACTGATAAGCTGGAAGCTAATGGCTCCAATATCATATTTTCTATATCAAGGCCTGCTCTTTTAACACATTTTTCGATATTATTAATAGAATTAACATCCGCTGTAATTACATGGAAATCAGCTTCCAATCGAACACCCGTCAT
>JBBSPJ010000210.1:0-7842 GCA_038258905.1 Cytophagales bacterium | reverse complement strand
TTTAGCGATAAATCACATAAACAACTCTTTGTAAATCATGAAGGAACCCATGATCAGCACAAACCAGCCAAAACCTTTTTTAAGTTTTTGCCCATCTATTAAGCCAGATAAATAGGTGCCTATAAATATACCAACCGCAGCAATGAGCGTGAATATGGTAAGAAACATCCAGTCAATATCACCTCCTGCTTGTATGTCTCCAATAAACCCTATCAAAGATTTCACTGCGATAATAAGGAGAGAAGTGCCAATAGCCTCCTTCATAGGAAGTTTGGCTAATACAACCAACGCAGGTATAATAAGAAAACCACCACCTGCTCCCACTAAACCTGTAAGTGCGCCTACAACAGCACCCTCAATAATAATTAAGGGATAATTGAATTTTTTCTTGCCTTGTACCTCTTCCGGATCTTTTTTTAGTGCTTTTTTATCTTTAATCATGGAATAAGAGGCTGCTATCATTAAAATAGCAAAAATGACCATAATTCCGATAGATAAGGTTATTTCTAAATCTCCAATAAAAAACCATGATTCAGGTAGGGAAGGCACCAAAATTAAGCGTGTAAGATAAACTGAAATAAAGGCCGGTATGGTAAAAACTATACCGGTTTTATAATTCACTAAACCTTTTCTTGCATAGTTTATACCACCCACTAATGAACTAAATCCAACAATAAAAAGTGAATATGCTGTTGCAGTAACAGGAGTTATCCCTAGTAAATAGACCAATACAGGTACTGTGAGTATGGATCCACCGCCACCGATTAAACCTAATGAAATGCCAATAATGGCTGCTCCTATATATCCAATTATCTCTATCAATGCCATAAGTTAATTTAAATTTTGGACAAAACTAGAGGGTTGCATGGTCTAAAGGTGTAACAAATGTTACCTACAAAGGTGATGGAAAGTTATTTTTAATTTATGTGTTTTTTTAATTTTGCATTAAAAAATTGCTCTCCGGTAAAGGCCCACCTGTCTATTACTACCCCTTCAGGGTTTATTAATATATAAGTGGGGTAGGAAGTAACTTCATACTGAAGTAAAAGCTCTTTCTTACCCGATTCTATTTCCCATAGAACTGGCCAATTGAGTTCTAAATTCTTTTTAATGGCTAAATCATACCATCTTTCAATTCCATTATCTTCGTTTAAGGTAATAAATTGGATATCAGAATAATTTTTTAAACTTTCACGAATATGTGGGAGCGCCTTCCAGCAAGGTCCACACCAGGTGGCAGCTATGTCGATTAGTAGATATTGTCCTCTAAAATCTTTTGTGCTAAAAGCATTTCCATCTTTGTCGTACCCCACAAAATCAATCATCTTTTGATTTTTGGTTAGTTTATTTTTACCAATTATATTGATGTAGGCATTAAAATTAGGAGTTTTATCTCGGTTTTGATCAGAGATTAAGTTGTCAATTTCTTTAAATTCATCTGGCGAAAATTTAAGGAATTTAAAAAATCTATCAATATAGTTAAGGGCAACTAAAGAGTTTTTATTCACATTGAAAGCTATTTTAAACTCTTGGAAATTTTTGGTTTCTTTTAGTTTCTCAAAAATATTATGACTCTCTGATCCTTTTACAATAAGTTTTTTACTGAAGATACTTTGCTTGAAAATTAGTTTTATCTCTCCCTCTTCATACCAAAACGTAAATAATTTTCCTCTTGGAGATATTAAATATCCATAATCAGGATTTTCTACTGTTAAACTCTTTTTAAAGGCTATTTCGCCTTGTTTTAAGCTGTAATTTTTGTTTTGAATATTTAAGTAATAGCCTTGCGGAATATCCTTATTGCTTTGAAGAGTTATGGTGGATGATTGTTGAGAAGAAGCAAAAGAAGTAGAGAATAGTAAAAATAATAAGGTTGAAAAGCTTTTCATTTTTTTTATTAGCAAAATATTAGACTTATTCGATAATAACAAATGTAGTAATGTTTTTTTTGCTTTTATTTAGTGAGTAGGAGTGAGAAGTTTTTGTATAAAGTTCTATCATGAATTTAATGGAAAGTTGTAAATTCATAAATAGTAAAATTTCACAACAGATTTTGTCATCATTTTTGTGAATCAGTCTTAAGAACCATAGCAATTACTTTCCCATGGACTGTGGCTCATAGGACATCGCTTGGAAATACCATCATCATAAGATTTTGTCATCATTTTTGATTTCCTACGGATCAAAAATACCGCCAAAATCGGTCAATTATTGCATACTTAACCCGGTGCTACCAGCCACCGGGCTACCAAAGTATCGCACCTACGGAGCTTGGAATCTATTTCTAAAGGCGTATTTAAAAATATAATTAAAAATGCGATATTTCCATGGACGAACTCCCTCTCTGGAGATAGCATGCCAAGCCTGCCACCCTCTGGGGGGGCTTTGCTGGGCTGGAGGTCTGAAAAAAAGGCCTAACCAAACGAAATCAGATTATTATTGTTTATTTTAAAAAAAAGATAAAAAAAGCCGAGCTTTTCAGCCCGGCTTTTCACTTAAATATGTAAGAAATAATTTATTGGTAGATAATATCAAATCTATCTAAATTCATCACTTTTGTCCATGTTTTAACGAAGTCATTAACAAACATCTCTTTAGAATCTTCCTGAGCATACACTTCAGCTAAGGCTCTTAATTCAGAATGTGAGCCAAATACTAAATCAGCACGGGTTGCTTTATATTTAGTATTTCCCGTATTTCTGTCTTTACCTTCAAATTTTTCTTTAGTATCGTCAGTAGCTTTCCATTCTGTACTCATATCTAATAGATTCACAAAGAAATCATTACTTAACTGCTCTTTGTTATTAGTAAAAACACCATGTTCGGAACCATCGTAATTAGCACCTAAAGAACGCATTCCACCTACTAAAACTGTCATTTCCGGTGGTGTTAATGATAAGAGTTGCGCTTTATCAATCAATAATTCTTCGGTAGAAATGGTATATCGTGTTTTTAAATAATTACGGAAACCATCAGCAATTGGCTCCAACAAATTGAAAGACTCAATATCTGTTTGTTCTTGGGTGGCATCCATTCTGCCCGGAGTAAATGGCACTTCAACTTTATAACCTGCGTTGGTTGCTGCTTTTTCAACACCAGCTGTACCTGCTAAGACAATTAAATCAGCCATAGATACTTTCTTTGCTCCAGATTTCTCATTGAACTCTTTTTGAATTTTTTCTAAAGTGCCCAAAACCTTCTGTAATTGTGCCGGATTGTTTACTTCCCAATCTTTTTGAGGAGCTAAACGAATTCTTGCACCATTGGCACCACCTCTTCTGTCAGATTCGCGATAGGTAGAAGCAGAAGCCCATGCGGTAGTTACCATTTCATTAATGCTTAATCCTGAGTTTAGAATTTGCGATTTTAAGCTAGCGATATCACTAGCATTAATTAATGGATGATTTATCGCAGGAATTGGATCTTGCCATATGAAATCTTCTTTAGGCGCCTCAGGTCCTAAATAAGTAGTATTAGGTCCCATATCTCTGTGAGTTAATTTAAACCATGCTTTTGCAAAAGCTTCATTGAAAAGTTCAGGATTTTCCAAGAATTTACGAGATACTTTAGCATAAGCGGAATCAAACTTTAAAGATAAATCGGTGGTAAGCATAGTAGGTTTATGCTTTTTTGTGCTATCAAAGGCATCAGGCACCATTGTTTCCGGATTAATAGCTACCCATTGGTGAGCACCTGCCGGGCTTTTAGTTAATTCCCAATCGTATTTGAAAAGGAAATTTAAGTAATCATAACTCCATTTAGCAGGAGTGGAAGTCCATGTAACTTCTAAACCAGAGGTAATAGCATCAGCACCTTTACCTGATTTATAGCTGCTTTTCCACCCAAAGCCTTGTTCTTCCATATTGGCAGCTTCAGGAGAGGCACCTACATTATCAGCTGGACCTGCACCGTGGGTTTTACCTAATGTATGTCCACCTGCAATTAACGCAACTGTTTCCTCGTCATTCATACCCATTCTCCCAAAAGTCTCCCTGATATCATGCGCTGCTAAAACCGGATCAGGGTTTCCGCCTGGGCCTTCCGGGTTAACATAAATTAAGCCCATTTGCACAGCTGCCAAAGGATTCTCCAATTCTCGATCTCCAGAATATCTTTTATCATCGCTCAACCATTCTTTCTCCGAACCCCAATAAACATCCATATCAGGTTGGTATACATCTTCTCTACCTCCTGCAAAACCAATGGTTTGAAATCCCATATCTTCTAAAGCCACATTACCGGTAAGCACCATTAAATCTGCCCATGATATTTTATTGCCATATTTTTGCTTTACAGGCCATAATAATCTCCTAGCTTTATCTAAGTTTCCATTGTCTGGCCAGCTATTTAAAGGGGAGAATCTTTGTTGCCCGGATCTGGAACCACCTCGTCCATCAGCACTTCTGTAAGTTCCTGCACTGTGCCATGCCATTCTAATAAAGAAAGGACCATAATGACCATAATCTGCCGGCCACCAGTCTTGTGAATCTTTCATTAAAGCTCTGATATCCTGTTTCAATGCAGCATAATCCACATTTCTAAACTCTTCAATATAATTGAAGTCAGTTGCCAAGGGATTTGATTTTTCTGAATGCTGACGTAGCATGCTTAAATCCAACTGATTAGGCCACCAATCTGCAGTGCCTTTGTTGGCTGGTGTGCTCTTTGTAGCGCCTGAGTAGCTGTCTACTTCAGCTGTCTGCTTATTTCCGTCATTACAAGCTGAAAACAGCGTAATAGCGATCAGCATAATTGATAATGATAGTATTTTCTTCATGTGTTTATAAATTATATGTTAATTTCTGGGGCGAAATTATGTAGAAATTGACTTAGGATAGTTATTTATTAAAATGATATTATTTATGATAATATCGATAAAATCAATATGTATTTATAAGTCTCAGGCTTATTGATTGTTGATGAAAATTAATGTTTAAAAAATCTTTCACGGAACATTAAGGAGAGGTAGGTAGCGAGGTTTTTTGGAAATTGCAAAAGTAAAAAGCCGGCTAATGCCGGCTTTATTAATATCTATTTTTTTGGAATATCGCAATTTCCACTCGCACAACTACTACTTCCACAACCTTGATTAAGAAGTGCCAGAACCGAAAAAACTGCTCCAATTCCGCCAGCTAAAAAGTCAGATTCTGTTACGCCTATAAAAATTAAATATAGCCCTATGGCCAGCCTTAGCCAGCGCATAAACGGCCATGGTGTATATAGGGCTTGCTTAAAAACAGCTAAAGTATGTAAAAGCTGCTTTATATCTTTGTAAATAATGATTATTCTCGAATAGTTTTTCAACAAGTGCAGGCTTTTTTTGTATATTACTTCATAACCTATGCACTAAAAAAATCAAATTTTGATTTTTTTAGTGCGCTAGCCTCAAGCACCTCAACTACTTCCCGGGCTTCAGTTCGAAGTATAAGCATACGTCTTCACTTTGCCCGATTGTATTTGAGGCACTTGAGACTTTTTAAGCAGGCCCTATGTAAAACTGTTTTTATCATCTTATTTTTTGGTCTAAAGAGCTCCATGCTCCGCCATTATACACTTTATCATATCCATTTGCCTTTAAAATACTTTTAGCTCTGGCACTTCTCATACCTGAGGCACAACAAGTGATAATGGCTTTTTCAGTATTTTTTAGTTTAGATAGGTTAGAAGATAAGCTTTCTACAGGGATATTCACTGCATTTCTAATATGACCTCCTTGAAATTCTCCTTTAGTTCTTACATCTAAGATTATGGCCCCTTCATTGGCTAATTGTTTTAAATCGACAGACGGGCCTAGTCCGAATAATTTTCTTAGAAAGCTCATAATGTCATTGCAAAGTTATGTGCTTCAAACCATGATCCAGCGTTATGGCAACTGATCCCTTTGGCTTCTAAAATCTGCTGTGCCATTCCACTTCTATTTCCTGAGGCACAACATAAAATGATCTCTCCATCCATTTCGCCAATTTCTTCTGCTTTATTTTCAATATCATGCAATGGAATATTGATGGCACCTTCTGCATGTTCCAGATCAAACTCTCCGGCTGACCTTACGTCAATTATATTTCTCTTATTTAATTTGCTCATTTTATTTATCTTTAATTATAATGCTAAATAACGGAGTTTCAGAAGATAGTTTGGTAACAGATGTTACAATTAGATTATAGGCACCTAAATAGGAGGAATTTTTATAAACCGTCAATCTTTAAATCCTTATTTTTATTCTTGCCTGGTATGAAACTATTAATCTAAGGTAAATCAATAACTATCATTAAATCAATCCTTGTATTTACACTTTCGGAGTATATTGCTTCAATGGATATATCTAGTTAAAATTGATATAGAAGAGGTACCCAATAATAAATGAAATAGATGGATATAAAAGAATGGTTTTTTTACTTACTTTAATAAGTGACTTTTTTTAGTTCAAATTAAACAGTTGCCCAAAGTCAAACAGTTTTTTTTCTTGTAGAAATACCAAAGGGTAAATAAAGTGGACAAAAACTGATAAAGCTGGTAGCCACGAATACCAGACCTAAAATTCCTAAAATTATTGCTAATGTCCCGTTGATTACCCCTGTAAAGTATAAGATACCTACTGTAATGGCTAATAAAACCCTGATGGTTTTATCAGCTGTTCCCATATTTGCTTTCATGTGTATATTGTTGTTTAATTTTATGAAAGATAGTTCCTTGAGAATGAATGTTTAGTAACATTTGTTACCAAAGAGACAATAATTGGAACAGAAAATCATATTTTTTTGGATATTAACTTAATAACCTAAAACAGACTAAAATAGGGATAAAAAAAAGAGCCAACTTAAAACGTCAGCTCTTTACTATCTTGAAAAACTCAAACTTAATGGATTTCTTTTTTTGCTAAATACCAAGTCGTTTTTTCCAAAGTATCATCTTTAAGTCTTTCATTGAGTTCGTCCAAATTTTTTGGAGGACTTACAATTACTTTATCACCTTTTTTCCAGTCTAGAGGCATGGAAACTTTATATTTATCTGAAGTTTGTAGTGCTTCCAATGACCTTAAAATTTCATCCATGTTTCTGCCTACATTTAATGGATAATACATAATTAGCCTAATTTTCTTTTTAGGATCTATAAAAAACACGGCTCTTACCGCAGCTGTTTCACTTTCATTGGGCTGTAGCATGCCATACATTTTTGATACCTTCATATCGATGTCAGCAATTATTGGGAAATCGAAATAAACACCAGTGGTCTCTCTCACATTTTGAACCCAACCTAAATGTGCATGAATGCTATCTATACTAAGCCCTAAAAGCTCCGTATTGAGGGCGTCAAATTCACCTTTTCTTTTGGCAAAACCACTCATTTCAGTGGTACAAACCGGTGTAAAATCTGCAGGATGTGAAAACATTACTATCCATTTGTCTTTTGCAAAGTCTGATAAAGTTATATCACCCTTAGTGGTTTTAGCCGTGAAATTAGGTGCTTGATCTCCTATTCTTGGCATACTTATAATCTCCGTTTCTATATGTTCCTGTAACATGGTTGTTATTTTAAATGTGTGTTTTTGATCTATTTGTTAATTAAATATACGTTGAAGCAGATCTTAAAAACGTAACATTTGTTACACTCGTATTTTTCAGACTTAGTGTAGAGAAAAGTGACAGCATAATAGCAAAAACACATTTAGAAGGGATAGAATTTTAAATTATAAAGATCTTATTCCAAATTCTTTAAAAAGGCTTTAAAATTTTCTGTGTTAAAATCTCCCATTCCTTCATGGGTTAGTACTAATTCACCTTTGGCATTTATAACGTAGGTTGTAGGTACACTCTGAGAATAATATAATGAAGGTAGTCCTCT
>JBBSPJ010000209.1:0-7876 GCA_038258905.1 Cytophagales bacterium | reverse complement strand
CGAGAACCAGTAGGCTATTTCAATAGCAAAGCAGGTGATAATCGACCATGGACTTCACCAATAGCAGGCATTTGGGGACCCAAGGTGATGATTATCAATGAAAGAGCCGGTTCCGGTGGCGATTTACTGCCTTACATGTTTAAAAAGAAGGATATTGGTCCGCTTGTGGGAACAAGGACTTGGGGCGGATTAGTAGGCACCTGGGATACGCCTCAGTTTATAGATGGTGGCAGAATGGTGGCGCCAAGAGGTGGTTTTTATGATACGGATGGCGAATGGGCAGTGGAAGGAGAAGGTATAGCACCGGACATTGAGGTAATTGATGAGCCAAAAATGGCAATGAATGGAAGAGATATCCAATTGGAAAAAGCAGTGGAAGAAGCCTTAAAATTATTAAAAACACAAGAATTTGAAATGAAGCCTGAACCAAAAGCACCTGTGAGATGGAAGCGACCGGAAGGTTATGATGAAGAGTAATTAGGAATTAGTAATATGAGAATTACGAATTGTGGGTGAGAATTACTCTTCATGGTTCGTAATTTCTTTTATCTCTATTTTGAGTTTTGGCAGTTCCGTAATAATAATTGTCCAAATAACCTCATCAGAAATGCCATCATATTCGTGCGCAATTCTATTTCGAGTCCCTATAATTTTTTGAGAATTATTTATAATAATGCCCGAGTTTTCATACTTAGAGATTCTGTTAATTGCTTCTCCAATTATTTCTATGTTTCTTTCAATTGCCTTCTTTGTTTTTAAATCTTTTTGATATTCAAAAAAATCTCTTTTTTCAGGAAGGAAATCAAAAATTTCGTCAATAGATCTTAAAATGTCTTCAAGCCAGGCATTAATTCTATTATCCATAAATTTGGATTTTGGTACTGTCGAGTTCTTTTCTGAAAAATTGATTTTTTATGCCCCGTTCTTCAACTAGATCAATTTGTCGTTTGAGTAATTGCTCTAACTTTTCTTTGAGCTGAAAATATAAATCGGTATATTTAAAAGGATCAATTTCATCAAAATCTACTACAAAGTCAATATCAGAATCATCTTCAAAATCATCTCGTGTTACTGAACCAAATGCAGCAAAGGTTTTAACCTTATATTGCTTACAAAGCTTTTTGATAAGATTTATATTTTTATTTGATATTTTCATTTAGTAAAAATAATTAAATTTTTAGTTCATAGCATTATCATATCGATTTTTTGAAAATGATAAACATTTGTCAAAGTTCATAATTGTAAAATAAAGTATAGACATAAGTGTCTTGTAAAATCATATAAAAGAGGTTTCTACATCAAAAATAGCTAAGTCACCTAGCAAACTATCAACGAAATTATAATAGGGCTTGAAGCAGAAAAGGTGGAGGTTTTGGTTGCATGTGTTAAAAAATTTATTTCCTATTTCGGTTAGCTCCTACATTTGCTTTTAAAATGATGAATAACTTCAGACATTAAAACAAAAAAATGATTTTAGATAATTGAACCTTATTATTTGCTTTCAGCCTTATTTTTTCGATCATTTAGAGCTTTGGTCCTTAGCCTATCAATGAAGGTGGTGGAAGTATAGAAGATGTTCCAACGACCATTGTCAAAAGACTGTGATTTATCCACAAAAGAATTGATAGGTTGAAGGGGGCTTGTCTCAAATTCTTTTAATAGCCGATTACTAGTAAAGATTAAAAATTTCCCATTAGTTGTTACATATGGACACATTTCTCTAGCACTTGAGTTTATCGGTTCTCCTAAGTTGATAGGCTCAGTCCATTCATTGTCGATATTAAAACTTATATACAAATCAGTAATGCCAATTCTATCTTCCAAATTATTTCCTCTAAATATTAAATAATCTTCCTTAGGAGAAATGAATGGATCCGATACGCTTTTGTTGAGGTTTATTATATCAGGTAATTTTGCAATTAAATGAGAAGAGTCAGTTTTGGAAGCTTTAAATATATCACCACTCCCTGTATTAAAATAAATATCTCCCTTATTCGTGAGGGTGCTGTAGAAAATTTCATTTTCAGTTAAAGGTACAAACTGTGGCTTGCTCCACCCATTTTCAGCTCTCTCAATAAACCAAATCTTATTTCTTGTGAGATCAGTTGAATCAGATACCGGTCTGTTAGAAGTGAAGTAGAGCCTTGAGCCATCTGGTGAAAATAACGGATCTACATCAGAAAAATCACTTGAGAATGCTGCAAACTTGGGTTCTGACTAAATGTCATTGACTAACTCCAAAAACACAATTTGACCTCTATTGGGAAGATTCATTGTATAGTAGAATTCGGTGCCATCCGGTGAGAATGTTCCATTATACTCAAATTGATCAGTTGAAATAATTTCAGGAGCTAAAATCTGTACTGAGTCAGTAGGTATAATTCCAAAATATGGGCCATTAAGAGATTCTTTTTTTGATTCTAGTTTGGAAGTGCACCCCATTACCAGGGTTAATAGAATTAAGATTGTTGCTAGAAGTTCTTTCATGATGAATAGTTGTAAAATATGTTTTGGATAAAAATAATTGCTTCAATTATTTTAATTAATTTTATGAGGGTTTTCTAGTTCATTTATTAATTCAAAGCCTAAATTCCATTCTCCATATCCACTCTTCGACTCAATGTGACCTGCGTTTTCCAAAATCACAAGTTTACTTCCCCAGTTTTTTGCAAATTCTTTAGCTCTTTCAATATTTGTTACATGATCATTGGTACTAGCTACAACAATTGATGGGAAGGGTAATTTCTTATTTGGTATAGGTACAAATTCAGTGATGTATGGTGGGTAATTTACTCTTTCTGAGTCACTGGGGGCTACGAGTAATGCCCCCTTTATTCTATGTCCAAATTTTTCTAACCATTTAACTATTGCAATGCATCCAATTGAATGCCCTACGAGAATTATTTCCGGATAATTAAAGCCTGCAAGGTCTTTTTCAATTTTTGCAATCGTGGTAGCACAATTAGTTTCATCCCAGTTTTCTTGTTGTATTCTTAAATATTCATCAGGCATGGCAACTTCAAAGTGAGTTTGCCAATGATTACTGTCCGAATTATGGAGACCTGGTATAATTATTTTCATCCTTTATTCAAAGTAAATTTGCTTAAATACCATTTTTAAATCAATCCATATATCGAGTAATAATACAAAATTATTTATACTTTACACAAGTAAGACTTACTTCACCGACTATTTACCACCACTTACCTAGTTTTTGAGGCTCATAACCTAGTAGCTCATGTTTAAAATTAAGCTTTGAATTATGTTTGTATCATCAATTTAAAACTTATGAACTATGAAAAATAATCGAAACTTAAGCACTAACAATATTACCGCAGGAGTAATATTGTTATTAGTGGGTGCATTTATGCTTTTAAAGCGAATGGACTTATTTGATATAACATGGCTTTTCTCATGGCCGGTTATCATTATAATATTTGGAATTTTCACCTTAGTGAGAAGTCGTTTCAATAATGGATTTGGCTTATTTTTAGTGCTTTTTGGTACATTTTTATTAATTAAAAAGGAAAATCTTATACCTTATTATTATGAACCCTATTTAATTCCTATTGGATTGATGGCATTGGGTGTTTACTTTATAATTGCTCGCGGAGGAAAAAAAAACATCGATTTTTGGAGTAAAGAAAATTGGTCATTAAGCGGTAAAAATAAATTTGAGGATGATAGCGATGTCATTCATGCAGATGCGCTCTTTGCCAATGTGCAAAGAAGAATGCTCTCTCAGAATTTTAAAGGAGGCAAAGTTTCAGCCACATTTGGGGGAGCGGATATAGATCTCTCCAAGGCTGATTTAGTGGAAGGAGCTACCTTGCATGTAGAAGTTACCTTTGGTGGCATGAAGCTTATAATACCACCACACTGGGAAGTAAAGGCAGATATTAGCAATACTTTTGCCGGTGTGGAAGACAAAAGAGCCTTTCCACCAACTGGTGAGGTGTCGAATAAAGTTTTAAGAATAACCGGATCTGTTACCTTTGGAGGCTTAGAAATTAAATCTTACTAGTTACATTAGTAGCGTGATTACCAAATTATATCAAAACCAATCTTTTAGGTGGCTCAAAGCACTCATTACTTTAGTGCTTTGGGTCGCCTTATTGAGTTTATTACTCAAATATTATGGGCTTTCCTGGTTCATAGCTGCCAGCGATAGTATCACCTACACAGTTTTATTAATAGCGGGCTTTGTGCTGCTGGAAAATATTTTTGGTTACTATTTACCTACCAAAGGCAATGTTATTTTAGCTTTCATCTTCCCCTTAGCCCTTGCTATTTTCGTGCTTTTTGCAGGTGATTATATTTTACAATTTAGTTTTAAAAAGGAAGTAGAATACCTGGGATTTTCCAATCAAATCTTTCTGGTAAGAGGGTTTATCATTCTCTTACTTTTTGCATCCTGTACTTTATTGCTCAATTATCACGGACGCCTAGAGGAGCAAGCCGAAACGCTGGAAAGGGAAACACAAATGCAGCAAATGGCAAAAGAAGCTGAATTATATCATTTAAGACAGCAATTACAGCCACATTTTCTCTTTAATAGCTTAAATTCTATTTCGGCATTAGTGAAAAGCCAACCTGAAAAAGCCAGAGAGATGGTGCTTCAACTGTCCGATTTTTTGCGTGCCACCATTAGGAAAGACGAGAAGAAATGGATAGGAGTGGAGGAAGAAATTGCCTTTTTGAAATTATTTTTGGAAATAGAAAAGGTGCGCTTCGGACATCGACTAATAGTACAATTTGATATTAGTGAAGAGGTGAGAAATTTAAAATTGCCTCAATTATTAATTCAGCCTTTGTTGGAAAATGCTGTAAAACACAGCCTTTATGGATTGACAGGGGATGTTGAAATTCAAATTCATTTTACTGTGAAAGGGAATGCCTTATTCGTTCATATCATCAATCCATACGATCCTCAGGCGGGGCAGCCAAAGGGAGCCGGTTTTGGAATAGAGGCAGTAGAAAGACGTTTATTTCTTATTTTTGGCAGATATGATCTGCTCAAGAAAAATCTATCGGACAATAGCTTTAAAGTGGAATTATTAATCCCCCAAATACATGATTAAAACCATAATTATAGATGATGAACCTTTGGCAACGGAAATTGTCAAAGAATACCTGGCGGATTCTCCCCATTTTGAAGTGCTCGCAGTGTGCCATGATGGCTTTGAAGGCTTAAAAGCAATTCAGCAGCATCAGCCGGATTTAGTGTTCTTAGATGTGCAAATGCCAAAGATCAATGGTTTTGAGATGTTGGAGTTGATGGATACCCTCCCTGCGGTAATTTTCACCACTGCTTATGACGAATTCGCCATGAAAGCATTTGATATACATGCTGTTGATTATTTACTCAAACCATTTTCTAAGGATAGGTTTGAAAAGGCTTTAGATAAATTTAAACAAATTGGGGCCTCTGATGCGGTTAAAGAATTGTTGGATTCTGATAAAATGCAAGCTACTGAAATGCTTAGTAGGGTGGTAGTCAAAGTCCGAAATGATATAAAAATTATTCCGGTGGAAGATATCTTTTACATGGAAGCTAATGATGATTATGTGAATATTTTCACGAAGGAGTCTAAATTTTTAAAAAATAAAACGCTTAGTTATTTCGAAAAGCATTTGGATCCTCAGGTTTTTGTAAGAGTTCATCGTTCGTACCTGGTAAAGGTGAGCGAAATTAATAAGATCGAGGCGTATAAGAAGGATAACCATATTGTAAAACTAAAATCCGGAGAGCAAATCCCGGTGAGTAAAAATGGCTTCCCTAAATTAAGAAGTGTTTTGGGGATATAGAATTGATGTTTTTATTTTGCATTGTTGGTCATAGGAAAGCTTTAGTCTCCTAGTATTATCATTTTAAGCCACATCAAGTCCTATTTTATTCTTTTACGGATTTCATTGGTTTCGCTTCAGAGCTCCTCTCCTCATCGTTTATAACGAGGAGGTACGAGAATCACGTTTATAACGTGGAGAAGATGTTTGAATTAAAAAAGCAGTAGCAAGTAAAAGGAAAGACTCATTAATGAGGTTAGGAATATATTTTCAAATGCAAAATGAGCTTTAAAAAAGCTCTTCTCAACAACCCTCGTTAAAAACGAGGGTTAGAAACGAAATTCTCCTTATCGTTTGCAACGAGGAGGTTCGAGAACCACGTTTGTCCCAACGGGATAGCCTACCACCCATTGGGGGGCTTGCCAGCCTTTGGCGCTACGTGTGAAAGAGATGATAGAATTACAAAAAGTGGTTGATTTACTGGACTATATTGGTAGTTATAAAGTCGTAAACCAGCCACTTGAATTATATTCATTTCATTCAAATATTCTTAAACAACTCAAAGGACTCCAGATAATCAGGAATAAAAACATTATTAGCACCTATACCTTCTAGTTTTGCCTTTAAAACTCCGGCTGGCTCCTTTTCGCCATGTACAATAAAAGTAAATTTCGGAGTATCAGTTATTTTTTGGTACCAAGCTATCAACTCCGTTTGATCTGCATGCGCGGATAGCCCATCAATTTGGGCAAATTTTAATTGTACGGCTTTTTCTTCTCCATAAATCTTTATTTTTTGTCTACCCTCTAAAATATCTCTTCCTCGTGTTCCAACAGCCTGGTACCCTGAAAAAAGCAAGGTGTCATTTTTATTGCCTAATCTGTGAAACAGGTGATTCAAAATACGCCCGCCTGTAAGCATGCCACTAGCGGAAATAATGATTGCTTTATTTTTTAAGGCTCCTAAGTTGTTAGATTGATTTTGGTCTTTCACATAATGGAAATTAGCATCATCGAATACTGATTTATCAGTTAATCGATGTAGATCATCATACTTCTCGTACAATTGCGTCACACTTATAGCCATAGGGCTATCAATATAGACAGGTATAACAGGTAGCTCACCAGATTTCATTAAAAAATGAAGGTAATACAGTAGATTTTGTGTTCTGCCAACCGTAAAAGCAGGAATCATAATCACCCCCGATTCATAATTTTCTAAAATATGATTTTTATAGGTTGGAATCACATCCTTTTGAACGCTGGTTCTATCACCATAAGTTGATTCAATTAATACTATATCAGCAGATTGAATAATAGAAGGAGGATAAAGAACAGGGTCATTTTCTCTTCCTAAATCACCAGAAAAGACAATTGTTTTCTCTTGTGAATTACCTTTTACTTTGATTTCCACTATTGAAGCCCCTAAAATATGCCCTGCCTGATAAAATTTAATGCTTATTTGATCTGTAAGCTGGATCAATTTGTTAAAAGGATGAGGTTTCACCTGAGGTAGGGTGGCTACCACATCCTTTTGAGTGTATAATGCTAAAGGGTTTTTATGCTTGCTATAACCTTTCTTTTTGATGAATTCAGCTTCTTCTTCCTGCAATTTGGCGGAATCCATCCACAGAATTTCCAATAAATCAGCAGTGGCTTCTGTGCAATGAATTTTACCCTTAAATCCCTGCTTTGCTACCCGCGGTGTATAGCCTGAGTGGTCTAAATGAGCATGAGTGAGCACTATAGCGTCTATACTTTCGGCAGGAAGAGGTAAATCATCCCAATTTCTTAGCCTTAGTTCTTTCAATCCTTGAAAAAGTCCGCAGTCTACCAAAAGTTTATAATCGTCTATTTCTAATAGAAATTTTGATCCGGTTACTGATTGCGCTCCACCCAAAAATTTTATTCTAACATCCATATTAATACGTACGTTGTTTTTAAATAAATAATTAGTGTTATCCGATTAAAATTAGCGAAAGTATTCTAGTTATTAGAAAAGTACAAAGGCGAGATTTTTCAATCTCACCTTTGTTTTGTAGTATTGAAAATTCTCACACTAACAATATTACGGATGAAAACTACGAAAT
>JBBSPJ010000208.1:0-7981 GCA_038258905.1 Cytophagales bacterium | reverse complement strand
TAATACTTTTTGTCGCATAATAAGCTGAATTTGTACAATCCTTTGTTCAATATAAAAGTACGTAAAATTTAAATTAATAGCCATTAATTTAGTAAAAAATAGACAGTTTATCTTATAAAATGCGTAAACGATTGCACAAATAAGATAAATGTTAAAGAAAAGTCTGGAAAAAGATGAAGTGCTGTGCTTTAGTGCTGAGTATTTCCAGTGAATTTATCGATAGGATCAGCTGAAATTTAAATTAGAAAAGCACCTACAGAATCCATAGGTGCTTTTCCAATCCCTTCAATATAGGGCTTCTTATTTTTTTGTTTACAGATTAAAGTCCAATAGGCACACGAACCATCGTGTCATCCCATGCCATAATCATGTGAGCTCCCGGAGCAGCTTCTTCAAACATGATACTGAAGTGTTCTACGGTGCTCTCCGTTTTTTGCTTAGGCACAGTAATTTTAGCCACTGTACTTTCTTCCGGTTTAAAAGCATAATGTCCCCAGCCATCTGTGTCGGTACTGAAATGAACAGTCCAGCTATCTTCACCTAATTCAGCATACACAGTATATCTTCCTGCAGCTACTTTTTTACCATCTATGGTCACATCCTGGTAAAACCTGATTTCAGTAGATTCATTGGCACCAACACGCCATACATTGCCTGGCTTTTCCACGTCCGTAAATACTTTTCTGCCTTTAGCCTGCGGTCGTGAGTAAATTACACGGATAATAGGCTTAGCATTTTTCTCAGCATCGGTCTTTCCGAATGCTCTAAAGGCTACTCTTGAAGGATAATAAGCCATATCTAATGGGCTGCCGTCTACTTCCGGAAATTTTTGGGCTTCAGTTTGAAAGCTCATGGCCATACAGGCAAATGCCACTAATGTTGTTGATAAGATTTTTTTCATTTTTTATGGATTTAAATAGTTTTAAGCTTATTTAATGTAATTAATACCAAAAGGTTTAAGAATAGCAGCTAAATGTTGGGAACGGTGCCGTGGTGTTTTTATCGGAGGGGAAATTGGGATGTTTACACTGAATAGTTTGAAAGGTTTATTTTTCATAAGTTTAATTTATGGCAAAAGCATTGAGCGACTGAATTTTATTTAAATCCCTCGCTGGAACCAACTTGTAGCTAATGTATCAGGCTGGCGCCAGCCTGTAGCTGGTTTTCATTTAAGAAGAAGTGAAGCAGTTCAATCTGCTGGGATGAATTAATTATAAAAATAAATCGTTACTTTTATGATAATAATGAAAACAGTAGATATCAAAACGGAACTAAAGAGCTTGATTGACCAGGAGACAAACCTGAGCTTATTAGAGACAGTAAAAGCTTTGTTTAAACAAAAAGATTTTGATCCTTCTATTGAGAAAGAAATGATATCCAGAGCGCTTGAATCCGAGCATGATATTAAAGAAGGAAAAGTCCACACTATAGACGAAGCAGACTCTGAACTCAATAAGCGATTAGGTTTATGAAAGTAGTACTTACTGAGCAATCTTTAAAACGCTTGGAGAAGTCACTTCGATTTTACATTGAAGAGCTGGAAATCCCCAAAGATCAGGTTGTTAAAATCAAGAACAGGCTAATAGGAAAAGCTAAGAGTCTAGCAAAAAGCCCTCGAAAGGGTCAATATGAACCTTATCTAAGTAAACTACAAAAAGGCCACAGAAGATTAATAGAAGGAAATTTCAAAATCATTTATAGAGTAGAAGGTAGTTATATTTATATAGTTGACTTCTTTGATAGCCGAGATGATCCTAAGAAAATGAGAGGTTAATCGGCATAATAATTCAATTGACCTGCTAACACTAGCTTGTAACTGCTTCCTATATTAATAAATTCTCCGCATCTTGCAGACTTTCAGCGGCTATCTTTATAAGATATAAAAACTAGGAGGGTTCTTATTTAAAAAGAAATGCATAAATTAAAAAGATTGCTTTTTATATTGTTACTTTTTCAGTTTTGTAACTCTGCTGATAATAATAGCGAGTTTCAAACTACTAGTTCCAATGAATTTATTTGGACTGGAATTAGGGCTAATTTTTATGAAGATGATTCTTTAAATAGTACGAGAGGATATTTATTTGTACCAACAATGTATTTTGATTTTCAGTATAAGAATTTTGGGAATGATACTGTAAAAATCATATTAAGTGATAACTGCTCAATATATGTAGAAGGTAAGCTATCAATAGAAAAAAATAAATATTGTTTAACTGGGTTTTCTGTAGCAGACACAGTGCGTATTTATCCTTCACAGCAGAAAAACTTTTCTTATACCCTGCCATATTTCAAAGAGAGTTTAAGTAACAAACCGGCTCAAGTGATGGTCGATGTTTTAAAAAATGGATCCATATTTTATACTCCAGACTCTACTGTGTATAATTTGCCAAAAGCTCGAAAATTTAAAGTTGAGTATCGAGAACCTGACGATATGGATATTGAATAATTAAAACTCTGAAAGCCATACGCTGGCGCCAGCTTGTAGCTGGTGTCCACCTTATTAAATCTGACTCCATCCTTTTGCTGAATACCCAGTTTATTCCCTATTGTTAACCCCACTAATAACCATTTTCTTAATTTGCTAATCACTTTTTTATATGCCAGGAAAACAAATTACTCTCTCAATAAATATTTTCTTATTTTTATATGCTAGAGATGTCTGAAAAGTATAAATTTTATTAGAAGCGAATTAATGAGATTATTATTACCTCTTTTATTTATAGCATTTATGCTTACAAGTTGTAAGGGACAGGTTTATAGCTCAAAAGACGTAGATCGCGCAGCTGAATTTCCAGGAGGTAATAAAAATTACGCCAATTACCTTGAGGGAAATTTTTCATGGGTGCAAAGTCAACTAACCATTGAAGGGGTGGTTTTAATATCTTTTGTTGTAAGATCTAATGGAAATATTACTGATGTTAAGGTTGTGAAATCATTATGTGAAACTTGCGACAGTGAAGCTATTAGGCTTATAAAGATGATGCCAGATTGGACTCCGGCTATTTTGAATAATAAAAAAGTTAGTTCCCAGGTTGTATTGCCTGTAAATTTTAGGCTTTAGTTGTGATGGGCTGGTGCCAGCTGGTAGCTGGTGTTATGTAAGGCCGAGGCTGAAGCATTTATTTATACTTTTAGTTCAGCTATTAATTATGTAGGTAAGGAAGGCTTTTTGGAGGCAATATTTATTGAGTAGTAGTTTAGGCACTCATTAAAAACGCACCAGAGAAATTAGAAGGCGATAAATTCCTTCCCTTGGGATAAAATCAAAAGAGGAAACTAATATAGAAAGTGAAAATGTTATATTTACAGAATATATTTTAGATGAAATAGATATTTATGAAAGCAGAGTCACTTAAACTAAGCCTTATTGAGCGATTAATGAGGGTACAGAAAACAGCTACCTTGCAACGGATGAACGAGTTGATCACTCAGGCTGAAATGGAAATCATGGCAGAAGAATCCCTCCAGTCTATAGATAAAGGGGAAGTTATTTCTTTAGATGAGTTCAGCAAAGAAAACCGAAAATGGGCGAAGAAAAATTTTATAAAGTAGTTATCACAAGACCAGCCATGATTCGTTATCAAGAACGAATTTTGTTTTACATTTATGATAATTTTAGCTTTGATCGTGCTACAGAAATTGATGAAAATATTATAAAAACTGTAGGTACTTTATATAGTAAAACAGCGAGAGGTAGAAGGGAAGTCCTCCTTTCGAGCTTCAAAGAAAATTTTAGGTTTATCTTATATAAAGAAACTAAGAACTTTGAAGTTAAAATTATTTACTACATCAAGGAGGAAAAGTCAACTGTTTACATTACAGATTTTTTTCCAACCAAAATGAGCCCGGAACGGATTGGCCAATAATGCCGTTTGAATGCGGTGCAATGCAAACGCGCGGCAGAGAGCATGTCAATAACCCTTCGTGTGTCCCCCGATGACACCAGCTTGAAGCTGGTGTCTATCTCAAAAAAATCTCTTCATCATCTCCAACCCCCTCACTTCTTCAAAACCTTCACTTGGCTTGTAAAACCATTTCCGTAGCTAAGCCTCATTAAATACATATTGGCAGGCCAGCTTTCAGTAGCTATCTCTACAGTCTGCTGCTCTTCAGCTACGGTTTCTTCATAAACTTTCTTGCCCTGCAGGTTATACACCTCAACACGTTTCAGCTGCTCGGGGCTATCGGCTAAATGGATAAAAAGCCTATCTGAGACAGGGTTAGGATACACATTTACCTTTGGTTCCCATTCTTGTTGCGTACTAAGAATTATCACCAAATCCTCCGGGGTTCCAGAAAAATAAGTGTAGGCTATTTTTCCATCATTTAATAATACTTTGCACCTGAAAACTTGTCCTTCATAAGTGCTTATGTCGGCATTTAAGGTTAATTTATCAGTATCTGTACCTTCGTAACGACTATTGTTTTGAAGGTTTACCGGCACTAATTCATTAAGCGTTTGCCACTGGTATTCACTAACCTGGTAGGTAGGATCCACCCGCACCTCTAGTATTTCTGTGCCGTTAGCTACATCAAATTGCGGCTGCTGAATAATGATTTCTTCAATGTTGGGAGATAATATAAACAACCCATTATTGATATCGCTCACAATTAAAATACCGCTCTCAAAAAATGGATAGTTACTCCAGGTGCCATTAAAGCTTATATTGTTGGAACTAGGATACGTGTCGAAGAAAGCGAGCTCTCTCATGTTTCCTTCAGCTATTTTGGCCGCATCTAAAATGATTAACCCACTTTCGTAATTAGACTGGTAGATATAATTATCCTTCACATATAAATTATGGTCAATAGTTTGACGTTCAGAATAGTATTGCGTGATTAATTGAGGGTTTTCCAAATCTCTCACATCCCAGATTAATGTGCGGGTTTGGATGCCTGCATTCCTTTCATCTAATTCATCATTGCTGATAAAGTACTGATGGTCTTCTGTGAGCCAGCCTTGGTGGGCATATACTGCCTGTGGGTAACTCTGCTTGCTAATGAGGGAAGTAGCTGTCTTTTCTGTCACATCAGCAATAGTGATGGTGTTTTCATTGGCATTAAAGCATACTTCTTTTCCCTGGTAATTGGTGTCAGGACCTTCGTAAATCACACACTGAGCATCATGGGTATAGCCGTCAGCATCAAAACAACCGGCAAATACCGGATTTTTAGGATTATTGATATCTACAATATGTAAGCCACCGGCTCCGCAACCATTGCCTGCACCTCTGGCACCAACAATATAAGCAAATCCGCTTGCCTCATTGATTACCACATTATGTGCGCTGCCCACTCCATTATAATGCGCATCATTGGTAAAGGTTTCCGGTGCATTGGTAACATCTCGTAACCTGGTTAAATCAAAAACCTGCATGCCATGTCCACTGTTTTGATCAGCCACTATAAAAGCATGGTTATCATATACTTTAATATCTCTCCATGGGCTTGAGTTGCCTGTATGGCTAGGCAGTCGACCAATAATTTGTGGATTATCCGGAGTACTAATATCTACGAATACTACTCCATTAGTTAGGCCTACCAAAGCATATTCTTTGTTCGTTTCAAGATCTGTCCAACCCCAAATATCATTTAAATCAACATTAGGGCCTCCTGAAAGCTGAGCATTGCTCAATCTGGCATAAAAATCTATTTGGTTGCACGGGTAAGCACCTGCCGAGCCATTTTCGCAGGGCGTTTGACTAAAAAGTGAGCTGCCAGTAAATAGGAGAATAACAAATAGGTAAAATTTGGTCATATTCTGATGTTGTTATTTTAGTTGATTTGAAAGTAATTCTCTGGCAGCCTGAACAGAATGTTTTTCGCCTGAACGTACTGCAGACTCAAAGATGCTAATTTTGTCTTTAATTTTAGGACTATTGTAGAAGTTTCTTTTCAGGTAGAAGCTTATGGTCTGATGCATCCAGTGTACAGCTTGCTCTTTTCGGTTATGTTCAAAATAGCCATTTTCCTTGATTTTATTATGGTATTTTTCAAGGGTCTCCCATATTTCATCAAGACCAGTATTAGAAAGTGCTGAATTAATGGTAACCTTAGGTTGCCAACCATTTTCATTAGCAGGAAAAAGATGTAATGCATTTTCATACTCTTTTTTTGCTCTTATAGAAGCCTCTAAATTGGAGCCATCTGCCTTGGTTATTGTCAATGCATCGGCCATTTCCATTATACCTTTTTTAATTCCTTGTAGTTCATCTCCGGCTCCGGCCAGCATCAGGAGCAGGAAAAAATCCACCATATTTTTTACAGTCGTTTCTGATTGCCCTACTCCTACAGTCTCTATAAAAATATAGTCGTAGCCGGCTGCTTCGCATAAAAGCATGGTTTCTCGTGTTTTGTGGGCTACTCCTCCTAAGGAATCGCCTGCTGGTGAGGGTCTGATAAATGCATTTTTAGCAACACTCAATTGTTCCATTCTGGTTTTGTCGCCCAAAATGCTGCCTCCACTTTTCTGGCTGGAAGGATCAATGGTTAAAACAGCCAATTTTTTCTGTTTTTTGATTAAAAAAGCACCAAAGGATTCAATGAAGGTGCTTTTTCCTACTCCCGGCACTCCGGTAATACCAATACGATAGGATTTTCCCGTGTGAGGATATATTTTATCTATTAACTTGGCAGCCAGTTCATTATCGGCATCTAAAGAGCTTTCCACTAAGGTAATAGCACGACTAAGAATTACCCGGTTACCGGATAAAATCCCTTCCTTATATTCATTTAAACTAAGTCTGTTATTTCTTTTCAATGATTTTATGCCTAAAATTGGAAACTAAAAGTTACTACCTCAAAGCCTGATAAAACAAGTTTTTTGGGTTATTAATTGTTATTTAGCTAAAATAACTATAATTTTATTATTCGGATAAAAATATGTATTATTTTAATATACTATGAAAGGAAACATTTTTACCAATGTTTGGATCGATTCACTTATTGCTACCGCCTTTATTTTTGTGGTAATATTTGGTTTATTATCGCTGATAAATGTTTTCGATGCTATCGATCCTGTTGGTGAAGCATTGGAGGATGTTGAATTTACAGATCTTGTTTATTCAAATTTGAGGGAGGCACCTCCTGCCGAGGATGATATAGTTTTAGTAAATATTGCCAGGCTTTCAAGGATGGCTATTGCAGAACAGGTTAGAATCATCAACAAGTATAACCCGAAGGTAATAGGAATAGATTCTTTTTTTCCATTTCCAAAAGATGAGTTTCAAGATAGTCTTTTAGCTGCCAGCTTAAGAGATATTGATCATTTAGTGATGGCCTCTAAGCTATTAAACCCTAGTGATGAGTCTGAGAATTTTGATTCTATAAGGATATCTGCAGAGCTCTTTAGGGAAAATGCTGATTTTGCCTTTGCTAATTTACATGTAGGGCAAGGAGTGGAGCAGGAAGATGTTAAAACCTGTAGGAAATTTTCCCCTGTTCTTAAATATAAAGATGAGCAACAGATGGCTTTTTCGGTGAGACTAGCCAACTATTATGCTCCTGAAAAAGTAGAAAAATTTTTGGAAAGAGGCAATGAAGTGGAGTATATCAATTATAAAGGCAATTCTTTCGGGTCTGAATCAAATTTTGCACCTACTTTTTTTGCTTTGGATGTTCAGGATGTATTTGATGAAAATTTTACTCTCGATTTAATTGAAGGAAAAATTGTAATTTTTGGTTTTATGGGAGATTACCTAGGAGACCCATATAATATTGAAGATAAATATTTCACTCCATTAAATGTGAAATATGCGGGAAGAGGAGCGCCAGATATGTACGGAGCCGTTATTCATGCGAACATCATCTCCATGATTCTAGATGAAGATTATGTTTATCAACTGGAAAAGATTTACCAAATATTAATTGCGGTAATTTTATGTTATATTAATGTTGTGGCTTTTATGTGGGTGTATTATTCATTGGCAAATTGGTACGATGGTGTAACGAAAATAGTGCAACTGATAGAGTTGCTTTTGAT
>JBBSPJ010000207.1:0-8011 GCA_038258905.1 Cytophagales bacterium | reverse complement strand
TTAACAACCCCTTTACAAGTAGCTAATTTAGCAGCCATTTTAGCCAATAGAGGCTATTTTATAGCCCCGCATTTAGTAAAAGGCATTGATACGCCTGATACTTACCTGAAACTGGAATACGATAAAGAAGATACCGGCATCAATCCGGAGCACTTCACCACAGTGGTTGATGCCATGGCAGAAATTGTTACTGGTACAGCACGTGTAGCTAGAGTAGACGATGTTGTGGTATGTGGCAAAACAGGTACTGTACAAAATAAAAATAGTTTCGATCACTCAGCATTTATGGCTTTTGCTCCAAAAGACAATCCTAAAATTGCCATGTCGGTTTATGTGGAAAATGCTGGATGGGGTGGTGGGGTAGCTGCTGCTATTTCAGGGTTACTCATAGAAAAATATGTGAAAGGTGAAGTAGCCTCCAATAGAGCCTGGGTAGAGAATTATGTGATGACAAAAGCCTACTTAAATAACTTGAAATGAGTAGACAGGATAGTATAGTAAATAAGGTAGATTGGCTGCTTATCTCAATATTTTTTGTTTTGGTAATCTTTGGATGGCTCAATATTTATGCGGTAGGCTACGATCCTGAGCAGGTGCAAAGCATATTCAGCTTTAATATTAATTCGGGGAAACAATTGATATGGATTGCCGGCTCCTTTGTGCTCATTATTGTAATAATGGTACTGGATTTTCGCTTTTTTGATTCATTTGCCTATTACTTATATGGTGGAATCATTCTACTTTTAATACTTGTACTACTATTCGGGACTGAGATATCCGGTAATAAATCCTGGTTTGTATTTGGTCCGGTAAGATTACAACCCTCTGAATTCGCTAAGTTTACTACCGCATTAGCTGTTGCTAAATTCTTTAGCAGCAATACCATTAGGTTAGATAAATTAAAAGATCAATTGAAATCATCCTGGCTGGTTTTAATTCCAATAGTGCTCATAGTAATGCAGGGTGATGCAGGTACAGCAATGGTATTCCTAAGTTTTATCTTTGTTTATTATAGAGAAGGATTACCCACTTATTATTTAGTAGTTGGGATTAGTGCGATAGTTATCTTTATTTTAACTTTAATGGTAGATCCTTTATATTTAACCATTGGGGCAATAGTAATCGGTATAATATTAATAGCCTTCAGCAATAAAAAAGTAAAAAACATAGCTCTAATTGTTGCGGGAGTAATTGCTGTTGTAGCAGTGGTAGAAAGTGTGGATTACGTAATAACAGATGTGCTTAAACCCCACCAACAAAATAGAATTACAGCATTGATTAATCCCGATGCTGATCCTTTAGGGTTTGGATGGAATGTTACTCAATCTAAAATTGCCATAGGCTCAGGAGGAAGTTTCGGAAAAGGTTTTCTGGAAGGTACACAAACTAAATTCGATTTTGTGCCGGAGCAAAGCACTGACTTCATTTTCTGCACAATTGGAGAAGAGCATGGCTGGTTCGGTAGCTTCGTACTGATTATATTATTCATGGCTTTACTCCTCCGTATTGTATTTATAGCAGAAAGGCAGAAAGGCAATTTTGCCAGAATCTACGGCTATGCAGTTGCCTGCATATTTTTCGTGCACTTTGGTATAAATATAGGCATGACCATCGGCTTATTTCCTGTGGCAGGAATTCCTCTACCCTTTTTTAGTTATGGAGGCTCCTCTTTATGGTCTTTCACCATATTGCTTTTTGTATTAATAAAGCTGGATGCCCATAGAATGCAGGTGCTGACTCGTTAATAGATTCTGAAAATATATTTAGGGGTTTCTAAGAATAGTATCTTCATTTATGAAACTATGCTTGTTTTTTAGTGTGCTAACCTCAGACACCTCAACCCTGCATGTCTTGTCTATATCTTGTCCTGAGCAAAATGGACTGAGACACAGGAGACTTTTTAGCCAAACCATGTTTAGACCATAAACTAAGGTCAAAACTTCATAAAACTGGAATTTAATCCATAAAAAAAAATAGGCTGCCGTTTAAACGGCAGCCTATTTTTATATACCCCTTAGAGGGTTAGAAAAGTATTATAAAATACTAAGCTTCAACAGCTTTCTTTTTTCTTTTCGCTAAATCTAATACAATTGGTGTAGCTATAAAGATGGATGAATAAGTACCTACTAATATACCCACCAATAAAGCAAAGGAGAATCCTCTTAGTACTTCTCCACCAAAGATAAATAACACCAATACCACAACCAAGGTAGTTAATGATGTCATAACTGTTCTACTTACAGTGCTGTTTATGGCAGTATTAAAGGTTTCTTCGTTACTAGCCTTTGAGGTAATTCCCAAGGTTTCTCTAATTCTATCAAATACTACCACCGTATCGTTAATGGAGTAACCAATTACAGTTAGAATAGCAGCTATAAATACCTGATCTATTTCAAAACTGAAACCAAGTGCCTTAGAGATAGCAAATGCTGAAAGCACAATCAATGTATCGTGAAATAAAGCAACTACCGCTCCTAAACCAAACTGCCATCTCCTAAACCTGATGAGGATGTAAATAAATATGGCAATTAAAGAGAAAATAACAGATTCCTGAGAAGCATTTTTTATATCATCTGCAATGGTAGCGCCTACTTTAGAAGATCCACTAATAGTAAAGCTATTTTCACCTAAGGCAGATTCATTATCGGCATAACTCATGCCTGTAGCAGCGGTAACACCCTCTACTAATTTATCTTCTACTGTGTTATCCGCTTCAGTAGATTCTTCATTGATTAAATAAGAAGTTGTTACTTTTAAAATATTATTAGCACCAAAGGTTTTCACTTCAACGCCTGCACCTTCGAAAGCTTCATTTAGATCTAGCTGCAATTTAGTGGTTTCCATTTGTTCTGAGAACCTTACCACATACGATCTACCACCGGTAAAATCAACACCAAAATCCAGACCGTTTAAGCCCATTAATACCAAACCCACAATAATCACAATTCCGGAACCGATATAAGCCATTTTACGCTTAATCATGAAATTGATATTAAGATTACTGAATAAGTTTTTTGAGAATGGGGTGTTAAAAGATATTTTACTATCCTCTCCTTTTTTGCTCATCCAGGTTACAATAACTCTGGTAATAAACACAGCTGAAAAGAATGAGCAAGCTATACCTATCATTAAAGTGATAGCAAATCCTTTTACAGGACCCTGGCCTAACCAATATAAAATAGCACCAATAAGGAAGGTTGTTACGTTAGCATCCACAATTGAACTGTAGGCTTTTTCATAACCTGCAGTAATGGACTTTAACAAGGTATTTCCTTCTCGCATTTCTTCCCTGATCCGTTCAAAAATTAGTACGTTGGCATCAATTGACATACCAATGGTAAGTACTATACCTGCAATACCAGGCAAAGTAAGTGCTGCATTAAGTTGCGCTAAAATTCCTAGAATAAAGAAGATGTTAAAAGCCAAAGCTATATTAGCTACTAAACCACCTTTTGCATAATAGGCCACCATAAATATCAACACCATACCCAAACCGGCAACAATAGAGATAATACCTTGCGCACGTGCTTCTTTTCCTAAAGTTGGACCTATAATGGCTTCTTCTACAATTCTAGTTGGTGCTGGTAAAGAACCCGCCTTTAGAATATTGGCTAAATCTTTCGCTTCCTCCATTGTGAAATTACCTTCAATAATAGATTTTCCACTGGGAATTTCAACATTTACATTGGGTGCTGAATACACATAATTATCTAATACTATAGCAATTCTTCTATTGATGTTTTCTCTAGTAATTTTAGCCCATTTCCTTGAACCTTCTGCGTTCATGCTCATATCAACCGCAGGCTGTCCGCTTTGGTCATAAGTCTGACGTGCATCATTAATTACTTCACCAGTAAGCATTGCCTGATCGTTTCTTAAGGTTCTCACTACATAAAGCTCAAGCAACTCATTATCCGCATCAATTTTATTGGCTTTTACATCCCAAATTAATCTTGTATTTCTAGGGAATAGTGATTTGATATCCTCTCTTTCAACAATTCTGTTGATTTTAGCAGTATCCTTTACATCATATACCAGGCCGTTTTGGCTTCTTATTAAAGTAAATAAAGGAGAGAAATTCTCACTTTGCTCTAATGAATCTAATGCCGTTTCAGTAGTGTCATTCTCCGCTAGGGTAGAATCTGCATCAGTTTCTTCATCACTTTGCAATAAATCGGCTAGATCTTCGCTTTGAGCTGGTTCACTTTCTGTTGTCTCTTCACCCAGCTCATTAGAAATAGCTTTTTTCTTAGCTTTTTGCTCTGCAACCAATAATTCATTCGCTGCAGTTAAGGATTCCCCTACCTGGTTCAATTCTACCACTTGCAAAAACTCAAGCTTAGCCACACCTTGTAAAAGCTTTCTTACTCTTTCCTGATTATCAACACCTGGTAATTCAATCTGAATTCTACCAGAATTTTCCAAACGCTGAATATTGGGTTGTGAAGTACCAAATCTATCAATTCTGGTTCTTAAAATATTGAACGACCTGTCCATGGCATCATCCACCTCAGTACGAATCACTCTTAAAACTTCAGAATCGTCTGTTTCAAAACCAATTCTACCTCTATTGGCAGCATTAGCAAATATAGAGCTTAGTTTTGTATCTGGATTTGCTTCTTTAAAGGCATCATAAAATATATTAACATAAGTATCCTGACTAGTTTTTTGTCGCTCACTTGCAACTTCTAAAGCTTTTTGAAATTCAGCATCCTCATTATTACCACTTAAGCCTTTAATAATATCTACTGGAGATACTTCTAAGGTTACGTGCATACCACCTTGTAAATCCAATCCTAAATTTAATTCCAGGTCTTGTATTTCTTTGTAGGTAAAATCAATTCCTAGTAAGCTATAAACTGGCTCATTGTACACTGAGTCAAGATAGAACTGTCTTTTATTCATGTCAGTTATGCCTTCTGCATTAGTGGCATAAGCTGTGGCATCTTCCTTTATGCCATTCGAAACAAATGTGAAAGACAGGTAATACACACATAAAAGTGTTACTATCACCGTCATAAACACGATAAATCCTTTATTTTTCATTTGATTGTATTTTTATGTAAGCTATTTAATAATTTGAGGTATCATTAAAATGATACGATTTACCTTTCTAACCGAGGCTGATTAAGGCGCATTGGGAGATATGAACTGCCGATAGAGTGTATTAAAAAAGTTGTGATAGGCTTTTTCAGTAAATGGAACATCAACAAATTTTACTATTTCATTTTCTTCTATTTCATTGATTAGATCAAATGAGTGAAAAAGGGTTATTTGTAATGCAGGGATTAAAACCTCATAGGTTAATACATGAAATTGTGCATTATCAGAACTGTCTTTTTGTTCCGTTTTGGGTTCTGAATCTTCAATATCGGCATTGAACTGATAAGAATAAGGTTGTTGAAAAAACAATAGGACAGCAACCAATATGCCCATAAGAGCAATAATTGATTTTTTGTTTCTTCCTATTTTATTTGTCCTTTTCATAATTACGGACTGCAAAAGTAATTAAAATTTACTAAATACAATATTTAATCTATATAAGGATTTTATAAAAAGCTGTTAGTTCTGAAAAAACTATATCTTAAGGATAATTCGGAAGGTAGTTCCTTTGTCAACAACGGATTCTTTCACGGTAATTTTACCATTATGATAATTTTCTATTATCCTTTTGGCTAGAGTGAGGCCTAAACCCCAGCCCCTTTTCTTAGTGGAATAACCCGGTCTGAAAATTTCCTTGATTTTAGCCGAAGGGATTCCTTTACCTGTATCATTTATGTCAATAATAGCATCTCCATATTTACCTTCTTTTAATAAAATGGTGATTTTACCCACTCCGCTCATGGCATCTATAGCGTTTTTACATATATTTTCAATCACCCAATCAAAAAGAGGCTTATTTATTTCCGCAGAAAGTAGATCGTCTCTACTATCAAAATAAATATCAACCTTTTTAGATACTCTCTTTTGTAAATAAGCTACCGTTGACCTGATAATTTTTGAAATATTTTGATCCGTTAAAACTGGGGTAGATCCAATACTGGAAAATCTGGAAGTAATGAGTTCTAATTTATCAATATCTTTTTCAAGTTCTTGGGTAACTTCCTTGTCTTTCATATCATCATCCTCCTTCATGATTTCCAACCAGGCCATTAATGATGATAAAGGAGTACCTAGCTGATGTGCTGTTTCCTTAGCCAAACCTACCCATACCTGGTTTTGCTCGGCCCTGCGAGAGTAACTAAATGCCACATAGCCAAAAAATACAAAGGCAGCAATAACGGCTAACTGAACATAAGGATAATAGCGTAACCTGTAGATTAAATCTGAGTTTCGGTAATAGACAAAATATGAGATGTTCATTTTATCTGTGTTCGCCTCATAAATCACAATTGGATCATACTCTTGCTCCATAATAGCTAGTTCACTGTATAGTATAGCTTCAATTTTTTCTTCAGAATGCTTAGTACTATCAACATTTACATTTTTGTATACAGTAGGCTCTCCATCTGTATCCACCACAATAATGGGGATTGAGTTATTAGGTACCACAATTTCCTGGAAAATAAATATCAGGTTATCGCTATTATCTGGGTTGCTGGTATACTCTAATGTTTTGGCATATAAATCTATGTAGCGTTCTTCCCTTTCTTTGAGCTCTTCCACTATACTATTAGTGTAAAATACGGATGCTATTCCAATAATTAAAGAAAATGCTAATGCAATCCATTTTAGAGCTACTTTACTTTGGTATAAAGAAGTCGCATTACCTAAAAAAGGATTTTCTGATTGATTTACCATACTTACAATTCAACTTGAAATATACAAGGAGTTTTTAGAAACGAAAAATTACTGGATTATTACATATGGCCTATTTTAAATGCCTCTTTTAATAGTATTAACTTTTATAGGGTAAACTTAAGAATTGCCTTGGTAGTAAACTGAAACTTTTGTACTTTTAAAATAAACTCATTTTGTACCGTATTGGTATACTCAAAGTTATTTGACGACAGAATCAATTGGTAACCAATAAAATATAAGACTACTCACCCTATTTGCCTTTGTTTTTTTAATCATATCAGTACAAGGCAAGGGACAAGAAAACAGGCCCTCAAATCATGTAGGCGTAAATGGCAGCCCTATATTTGATGTGCTCAATTCGTATCCTGAAAATCAAATTAATGGGGGCGCAATTACTTTGAATTATGGAATTATGGTTTCCAAAAATTTAAGTTTCGGAGTAAATCTATATTACTCAGGTGTGTCAAATGAATATAAAACAGAGTCAATAAACCCTCAAACAGAGAGACAAGAAATAAATATTATAGGAATTAGCCCGAACTTAAAATACCACTATAGCATAAAAGAAAAATTAATGCTGTATGCGCAAGCCTCAATAGGGTTTGGAAATTACAATGAGAAAACAACCAACCTCACTACTTCACAAGCTATTAATTATGGGAGCGAAAACGAATCTATGGTGCTGACGATGGCAGGAATAGGTATGAACTATTTTTTCACTGAAAAGATAGCGCTGGATTTTAATGTTTCTTATGTTTATCTAAATAGGCTTTCTACTCGGCAATACGCTTATGATTTTCATACAGTGGCCCCCATGATCGGAATTCAATTTTATTGGTAATAAATAACATTATAGTTTTCTTTCAACTGGTCGGTAAAATTCAAATTTAGCATCATTACACTAATTGCCATTGCAACTTTTAAAGGCTAAAGTCTCTAATCCCACACTATTATATAAGATTTTTGTAATTTCAGGCAGTTTTAAGCTAAAACCAGTACCTACATCTAGGTATTTTGCTCTGTTTTTCGATGAACGGTTAGCATTTAACCTGAAAAGGATTTAGGTTGTAGAATTATACACTAATTAATATAAATTTTCTGTTTTTAAATGTTTGTAAGCGTTTGTAAATACTTGTAAATGATTGAAAACAGATAGAAGAAAATATAAGGCAAGTATGTGTACCTTGAGGTACACATACTGAATTGTTAG
>JBBSPJ010000206.1:0-8029 GCA_038258905.1 Cytophagales bacterium | reverse complement strand
GCCATGTTGACCAATATATACAACAAGTGGAGAACATGACGAGATCGGTAATTGAAGAAAGACCAACCAATTTTAGAGAGATTGATGTGTTTTCCAGACTGATAATGGACAGAATTATCTTTTTAGGAATGCAGGTAGATGATAATATTGCCAACATCATTACAGCTCAATTATTATTTTTGCAGTCGGTTGACGCTAAAAAAGATATAAGCTTATATATTAACAGCCCAGGTGGATCGGTTTATGCCGGATTAGGTATTTATGATACTATGCACTATATTTCTCCTGATGTAGGAACAATTTGTACTGGCTTGGCTGCCAGCATGGGCGCGGTATTATTAGCAGGTGGTGCTGAAAAGAAAAGATCAGCTTTACCTCATTCAAGAATAATGATACACCAGCCAATGAGTGGTATGCAAGGACAAGCCTCTGATATGGAGATATCTTTGAAGCAGACATTGGCTGTAAAAGAAGATTTATACAAAATACTATCTAAGCATAGCGGAAAAACTTATAAGCAGGTTGAAAAAGATTCAGACAGAGATTTCTGGTTGCGTGCAGAGGAAGCAAAAGAATACGGATTAATTGATGAAGTTTTAGTGAAAAAGTGATGGCAGAAGACAACGCACAAGTGACATGTTCGTTTTGCGGACGAAATAAGAAAGATGTAGATTTGATGATTTCAGGCATACATGCGCACATTTGCGATAAATGTATTGTTCAGGCTCAACAAATCCTGCAGGAAGAAGTGAAGACTAAGACCTCTTCCAAAAATCCAAAATTCAATCTGATTAAGCCGGTTGAAATGAAAAAGCACTTGGATCAGTATGTTGTAGGACAGGACGAAGCTAAGAAGATTATGTCGGTAGCGGTTTATAACCACTACAAAAGACTAATGCAGAAAAACACCAATGATGATGTAACGATTGAAAAGTCAAACATTATTATGGTAGGTGAAACAGGTACAGGTAAAACGTATTTAGCTAAAACATTAGCAAAAGTACTACAGGTACCCTTTTGTATTGCAGATGCCACAGTTTTAACAGAAGCTGGTTATGTTGGTGAAGATGTAGAAAGTATATTAACTAGATTACTACAAGCTGCGGACTATAATGTAGAAGCTGCTGAAAGAGGAATAGTTTATATTGATGAATTAGATAAAATTGCCAGAAAATCTGATAACCCTTCCATTACGCGAGATGTAAGTGGTGAAGGCGTGCAGCAAGCTATGCTTAAATTATTGGAAGGCACATCTGTGAATGTTCCACCACAAGGAGGAAGAAAGCATCCTGATCAAAAAATGATCAATGTAAATACAGAAAATATTTTATTTATTTGTGGTGGCGCTTTTGACGGAATCAGCAGAAGTATAGCTTCTCGTTTAAATACCACTCCACTAGGGTTTATGAATGCCGAGAAAGGCGATGAATTGGTGGTTGATAAGGATAACTTATTGCAATACATTACTGCTCAAGACCTGAAAAATTTCGGTTTAATTCCTGAATTAATTGGTAGATTACCTGTTTTAACACATCTAGATCCACTTAGTAAAGACACTTTAAAGCTTATTTTGACTAATCCTAAAAATGCTTTAGTCAAACAATATCAAAAATTGTTTGAGATGGAGAATATAGATTTGGTTTTAAAGGATTCAGCTTTAGATTACATAGTTGATAAAGCAGTAGACTTTAAATTAGGTGCTCGTGGTTTGCGTTCCATTTGTGAGGTAATAATGACAGATGCGATGTTTGAATTTGATGGTGATTCTGAAAATTCAAAACTGGTAATAGATGAAAGCTATGCTAAAACCAAATTTGAGAAATCTAAATTTAAAAATTTAAGAGTGGCTTAAGAAAAGTGTTGAGGTTTTGAAGTTCTTAAGTGAATATTGTAAAGAGCTGTTGGTTTGCATCAACAGCTTTTTTTTATGTTAAATTTCTTTTAACCTGATTTATAAATAAGTGTCAAAACCTGATTATTACTTCAAATTTTCATCTTTATTCGGCTTTTTAAAATCGAGTCATCTCAGTCTAACACCTGAGCTTCAAGAGAGATAATATGAAGCCAGTGAGAGGATAGTAGAGTTCAGTTTATTCTAGGCAAAAGCTATTCAGCCTTTGGCTAGGTCGGGCTAAAAAAGCTGGCTTAGCATCTAGTGACCAAAGCTAGTTATATAGTACTCAAAGTACAATCTATTCATAAATAGTCTACCTCTTCTATTTAAATTTAAAAGTGATTTTATGACTTATTAATCACAAAGTATAAAATAGTCAACCCCTTCTAATCTTAAACCCAGATAGCGTTTAAAGTTCTTTTCCACAATTTGCCATCCAAACAAATAAATACATGCAAAGACTAAAGGATAAAGTAGCAATTATAACGGGTGGTGCCAATGGCATAGGGCGAGCCACTGCAGAAAAATTCATTAAAGAAGGAGCTAAAGTAGCTATATGGGACATAGTTAAAGATGCAGGTGAAGAAACCGCTAAATCCTTAGGCAATGGAACAAAATTCTACCATGTTGATACCACCTCTTTTGAAATGGTAGAAAAAGCAGCCCAACAGACCCATCAGGATTTTGGCAAGATTGATATACTAATTAATAATGCTGGCATCACAAAAGATGCTACGTTGGGAAAAATGACTGTAGACCAATGGCAGCAGGTAATGAATGTTAATTTGAATGGAGTGTTTTACTGTACCAAAGCCGTTTCACCTTTTATGGTGGAGCAAGCTTATGGGAGAATCGTGAATGCATCCTCTGTTGTGGGAATATATGGTAACTTCGGTCAAAGCAATTATGTAGCCACCAAAGCCGGCGTTATAGGTATGACTAAAGTATGGGCTAAAGAATTGGGCAGAAAAGGTATTACAGTAAATGCAGTAGCTCCGGGTTTTATTGCTACAGAAATGGTAAAGAGCATACCGGAAAAAGTGATAAGCATGCTGGAGGGTAAAACGCCTTTAGGTAGACTGGGACAGCCTGAGGAAATCGCTAATGCTTATGCATTTTTAGCCTCTGATGAAGCTGCCTTTATAAGTGGTACTACATTAAGTGTGGACGGAGCTGTTACTATTTAACTATTTTTTTGATAGGCTTTCTATTGTTAAAAAGAAGTTTAACCTACTAATTAAAAGACCATGAGAAAAGCGGTAATAAGTGGAACAGGCTCCTATGTGCCAAAAAGGTTACTTAAAAATGAATACTTTAATGAATTACTAGGCGAAGATGTTGATACATGGTTAAGGGAGAATCTTACTATTGAGCAGCGCTATTGGTGTGCAGATGATGAATCTACCGTAGATTTATGCGAACATGCTGCTTTAAAGGCATTAGAAAGTGCAGGTATAAAGGCAACTGAAATAGATCAAATAATTATCTCAACAGATACTCCGGAATATATTTCACCAGCTACAGCCGCAGTTTTGCAGCATAGGTTAGGAGCAAAAGGTGCCGGTACTTTTGATCTGAATACAGCCTGTGCCGGATTTGTTTCTGCTATCGATACAGCATCCAAGTACATCATAGCAGATAAGCAGTATAAGCATATCTTGGTGGTAGGCGCTTATGCCATGAGCAAATATCTTAACAAAACTGATAAAAAAACAGTAACCCTTTTTGCTGATGGGGCTGGAGCAGTTGTCTTAAGCGCAGAGGAGAATACTGAGAGTGGCTTTTTAAATGCACATCAGTTCACGCAAGGGCAGTACCATGACTGGATGGGTATTTACGGGGGTGGCACATCTTGTCCTGTAGATCAAAAAGTAGTGGCAGAATCAAAGCATCAGCTTCAGTTTGTAAAGAAATTTCCAAAAGAGCTGAATCCACAAATGTGGACTGAAATGAGCCAAAGGATGGCAAAAGAAGCGGGAGTCACCATGAATGAAGTCAAAAAATTCTTTATGACTCAAATAAACATCAATAGTATTTATGAAATGTTAGATAATTTAGGGCTTGCTAAAGACAAGGCTAAATATATTATGCATAAATATGGCTATACCGGATCAGCAGCAATTCCCATGGCATTGGATGAGGCTGTAAGAAATAAAGAAGTCCAAAAAGGAGATGTTATTTTCCTCATTGGCTCCGGTGGTGGACTTTCCTTTGCTGGAGCTGCCTTTCGCTTATAATTTTTATAATTTAAAAGATAAATATTGACACATTTTTTATTCATATTTGGTCAGAATGCTGTTGTAAGTGCTACCATCATATTATTGTTGGTATATGGAATAGCGGTTTTATATTTAGTAATCAAAGGATCAGGGCAAACAAAAAACATGAATGATTATGCCTTGGGCAGCGTCACATTTTCACCCTCTTTTGTTGGCTTATCCTTGGCTGCTTCTATGACTAGCGCAGCCACATTTATCATTAATCCGGGCTTAATAGGCACTTATGGTATTAGCGGATTTATATCTTATGGATTAGCCTTGCCTATTGCGGCTGTTTTTTCTTTAATATTATTAACCAAAGGCTTTAGGAAATTCGGTAGCAAAGTAGCTGCCCAAACTATGGCACAATGGATGGGAAATAGGTATGAAAGTAAAAACCTGGCTTTATTTTTCGCCTTCTTGTCCCTTTTATTGATAACATTTATTGTTTTAATATGTGTGGGCATCAGTCAGGTATTATCGAAGGCACTAGGTGTAAATGCCATTTATGTATTAGCAGGGGTTATTGTTTTCATTTTCGGCTATATGATGTTTGGAGGTGCCAATTCTATGGTTTATACAAATGCCATACAAGCCATTGCCATGTTGGTAGTAGCAATAGTGTTGATTGGCTCAGGCTTTGAATATTTGGAAGAAGGCATCAATGGTTTTATACAGCAACTCAATGCCATAGACCCTGTGCTGACTAAGCCATTAAATCCACAAAGCCCTCTTTTCCGAGATTATTTTGAAATTATTTTCTGCCAGATGGTGGTAGGAATAGCCATTGTATGTCAGCCACATATTTTAACAAAATCATTACTCCTAAAAAAAGAAAGTGATGTTAATCGTTATTTGATAGTAGGCTCTGTAGTCCAATTCTTATTTTTCTTGGTAGTAATAGCCGGATTATATGCTAGAATTGAGTTTCCAAATATGCAGATTAATGGTGTAGCTATAGCTCCGGATGGTCTAATTTCTACCTATGTGATAAGCAAATTCCCTGTTTATATCAGTATTGTCATTATTTTCGGATTAATTTCGGCAGGCATGTCTACTTTAGAAGGATTAATTCAAAGTCTTTCAACTACCATCACCTCAGATATCATCATGAAAATAAGTCCGGAAAGAGTAAAAGAGAAATTAAAAGCCCCTCAACTTGGAATTCGAATCAATAAAATAGTGATTGTTCTGTTAGCTATAGTTTCTTTTTTATTCTCTTATCAGCAATTAATAAATCCTAATATGAGTGTAGCTATATTTGCACAAAATGGGGTATATGCTTATTTTTCTTGTGCATTTATTCCGGTACTATTTGGTATGTTTTACCCTAAAACAAATCCAAAAGCAGTTTATGCAGCTGCAATTACAGCTATAATAGTCCATTTCGGAATTTATTATGGAGAGCTTACACCTTATATGGATGCTACGGTTAAAAACCCTGCTATTAGTTCCGCTATAGCCATAGTAAGTTCTACAATAGTGGGTTTTATATTGTATGTTGTACTACCTAAAAAGCAAATAGTATGAATTGTGACTGGTTTGATAAGTGGAGTAGCTATTGCCAGGAAAAAATTGCTTTGAAAGAGGTTGGTAGATCTTTAACCTTTACTTATAAGCAACTGAATAACGCCTGCAACGGAGTTTGTGATTATATAGAAGCCTCATTCAATATAACCAAAGGTGACAGGATATTGGTATTAGCTAATTTTCATTTAGAGTATATCAGTTTACTAGGGATATGCCAAAAAACGGGGGCTATTTTAGTGCCTATCAATTACAGACTCACTGCAACTGAGATAGCATTTCTTGTGAAAAATTCTGATCCTAGCCTGATAATAGTGGCTGCAGAATATAGTCATTTATTAGATGAAGTACCTCAATTGAGTAATGAAAAAGTGACCTTATTTGAGGATTACCAAAAGCTTATACAGCAGAAAGCGACAGAAACACATCATTATAAGGCGCAGGAGTTGGAAGAAAGCCACCCCGCTTTTATTCTATACACATCAGGTACCACAGGTCAGCCAAAAGGGGCAATTTACACCCATGGTATGATGCTCTGGAATAGTATAAATACTGCTATCCGCCTGCAAATCAATTCTAATGATGTGAATTTAAATGTGATGCCTCCATTTCACACCGGTGGATGGAATGTGCTCACCTCTCCTATTTTACATTTTGGCGGTACGCTTATCATGATGCCAAAATTTGATGCTACTCAGGTTTTGGAGGTATTGAAAGATGACAAAATTAGCATTTTCATGGCTGTGCCGACCATGGTACGAATGATGCGTGATACCATAACTTTTAAAAAAACTGATTTTTCAAATTTACGCTATATGATTGTAGGCGGAGAAGCTCTTCCTGTCAATCTGATTGAAGAATGGAATGAACAAGGTGTACCCATCAGACAAGGGTATGGCTTAACAGAATGCGGACCTAATATTACATCTCTAGAATCAGAAGATGCTTTGCGCAAAAGAGGCTCAATAGGCTTCCCAAACTTTTATGTGCAAACTAAATTAGTAAATGAATCGGGTGTAGAAATTCACACTGAGGAAAAAGGGGAATTGTGGATTAAAGGTCCTATTGTTACTCCAGGCTATTGGAAAAATAACCCGGAGACTGAAAAAACTATTGTAGATGGCTGGTTTAAAACAGGCGATATTTTAATAAAAGACAAAGAAGGTTATTTATATGTAGTAGACCGTATAAAAAACATGTACATATCCGGAGGTGAAAATGTTTATCCTGCAGAGGTAGAAAAATGCATTCAAAGCCATCCGGAAGTGAAAGAAGCTTGTGTGATTGGCGTTTCAGATGAAAAATGGGGTGAGGTAGGTAAAGCTTTTATCGTTTTTAAAAATGGAAAAGGCAATATTGAAGAACTCAGCACTTATTTATGTCAAAACCTTGCGAAGTATAAGGTGCCTAAATATTTTGAAGTAATGCACGAATTACCTAAAAATGATACAGGAAAGATTGATAGAAAAAATTTGAAATAAGTGAGAATGCTACAAATTTAATTCAAAGCATTCAACTTATGCATATCTGCCTCTGCAGCAATATATCCAAAAGCCGCCCACTGATTTCCCTCTAAAACTTTTTGATAAATATTTACAGCTTGCGTTGTATCGCCCTTTAATAAGTACCAATTCCCTACTCCATAGCCTTGTGTAGCCAGAGATAGATCATAATCAGAAGAATTTTTATCAGCATTTAAAAAGGAATCAGGTAAAAGCACCCCTTTATACATTTTTATACGCTTAAAATAAGAGTCATTTTCTATAATTTGCATATCATCATGAACAGAATCTAACAATTTTATTGCTTTTTTCTTTTCATTTAATCTATTCAACGTCATGTAATACCAATCCACTGTCGCAACTAAAAGGTCATCATTAACGCTGTATTCCATGCATTTTTCATAGGCTTTAGCAGCATTTTCGTATTCCCCTTTTAAGTAATAAGAAAGCCCTAAGTGATAATAAATATTAAATTGTGTGTTTGATAATGGCTGGTTTAGCTTATTTGGAATACCGTCTTCCTCAATTTCAATTTCAATGTCCTCAATAAGCATGGCTGCTTTTTTTAAGTCTGCAATAGCTAAATCCAATTGGCGGGTACTTATATACCTATGTCCTCTATGCCTGTACAAACGATAAAAATTAGGGAACATTTGGATAGCTTCCGTGAAGATAGCAATGGCTTCATGGTAATGTTGCAAATAAGCTTTTCTCCGCCCCAGCCAAATATAATTTTCCTCATTTGCATCTTGTTTAAGACTTTCTTCAGCCTTTAAAAAGGCTAATTCCTGATCACTTCCAGCCATAAGAACAGGATTAATAGCATCTCCCAAAAGGCTGATAACAGG
>JBBSPJ010000205.1:0-8180 GCA_038258905.1 Cytophagales bacterium | reverse complement strand
CCTGACGCACCAATGGAGCATATAAGGTTTCCATAATTTTCTTAGCTCTGTCAGATTCAGTACCAATTACTACTCTGTCGGGTTTCATGAAATCATCCACTGCTACTCCTTCACGCAAAAATTCTGGGTTAGAAACCACATCAAAATCTACTGTAGCATTTTTTGAAATAGCGGCAGTCACTTTTTCTGAAGTGCCTACAGGTACAGTACTTTTATCAACAATAACAGCATATTTTTCTAAAATAGAACCTAAATCGTCAGCTACTTTTAATATATATTTTAAGTCAGCAGATCCGTCTTCGCCAGGAGGAGTAGGTAAGGCTAAAAATATTACCTCAGCATCTTTTATGCCTTCTTTTAAATTAGTAGTAAAGCTTAATCTTTTCTGACGAATATTTCTTTCAAATAAAACTTCAAGGCCTGGTTCATAAATGGTAATTTTACCATTTTGAAGCTTATTAACTTTTTTCTCATCTATATCTACACAGATTACATGGTTTCCTGTTTCTGCAAAACAAGTACCCGTAACTAATCCTACATAACCTGTTCCTATTACTGCTATTTTCATTTGTTATTTTATTTTAAAGATATGATAGTATTTAGATTGAATTATTGTTCAACCAGCTTATAGTTTTCACAAAAATAAAGCAACAAAGTGAAATAGCTATACTTTTTGATGAAAATAAATGATATTATAAAAATTATTGGTATAATATCATTTATAGTCAGATAAACTACCTGTTTTCTTCGATGAAAATTTTATTTAAAAATCAACTACGATCCCAAGTGTTGGTAAAACAGAACTATTACTAACATCTTCTATTCTAATAAGTTGTCTTGGCTCAGTAATTTCACCTGAATTATCTCTGGCCAGGCCAAAACTAGGTTCAGATGGCAAATCCTGAGCAAAAGCATTTTGAAGTTCAAAAAATAGATTAAGTGTCCATTTTTCAAAATTCCATTTTTTATCAATCCTGATATCTGTTTGATTGAAAGGATCTAACAATAAATCACCTTGTCGACTATAATCCCTCACTATAGTTGGATAACTATTTAAAGTAGCCTGCTGATTAACCGGAGCCAGTGGAGTTTGCCCAAGGTACCTAACTCTGGCACTTACTTCCCAGTTTTTACCGAATTTATAGCCTCCGGTAAAAGTAATTAGGTTACGGTTATCCCATGTTGAAGGTAAATATTCCGACCTGTCAAAACCTGTGAATTCGCTTTTATAAAATGTGTATGCGAAAATAGCATAGAAATTTTTAGTGAATTTTCTCTGATATAAGAACTCTACTCCATAAGCCCTTCCTAATCCATTACTTACCACGTTTTCATTCCCTAACACCGAAAAACCTCCTCCTAAATTAGCCAATGAAACACTATCTACTACCGAAATCGGGTAATTTTCGTAGGCTTTATAGAATCCTTCTATGCTCAAACGAGATGAAGGTGTGAGTAAATATTCAATGCCCAATGTCAAGTGGTCGTTTTGAATGTATTCAGTATCTTTATTTAATAAATTACCGGATTCATCAGCAAAACCAAGGATAGTATAGGGTGGAATTTTAAAATATCTTCCAACTGAAGCACTGGTAATCCATTTTCTTTCTTTATCCAACTCATAAGAAAATGACATTCTAGGACTGAAGGTTTTATAGAATTCATTGCCACTATCTGTAAAAGTATTGCCATCCATTCTGAATCCCGCTGAAAAACCTAATCGATCGTCAAAGAACTTCCTGGACAATTGAGAATGGAATCCATATCGTGTAAAATTTAGATCATTTACATAAGAAAATCCACGTGTACTATCGAGTAATTCGCTTGTATTAGAATAGATAGCTTGCTGTATTATGAAGCCCGAGTTAAGTGTCCAGGCATCTATAAATTTGGTAAGATTATATCTTAGTTTTACTTCCTGCTCCTGTGAATTATTACTAAATACAAGGCCTTCCTGATCCACATTATTTTCAAATTGCTCAAAACGATTATTCAAAATATTGGTACTTAGGGCGGTGGTCATAAATCCGGAATTGTCTTTAAATCGCTTTTTCCAGCTTAAACCGGCAGTAGTAGACCACTGATTGATGATGGGGATTTGATCTAAAGTAGCCTGTTGGTCTGGAGAAAATTCGTCAGGCACATTGATGGAAATATTATCTAAAGAGCCTACCCCAGTAAAAATGATCTCATTAAATTTATCTACTTTGTGCGTGAATTTATACTGATAATCCCAATAATCGGGTAAAAAAGGAAGGTCTATGGCCTGAAATAATAATTGCAAATATGATCTACGAACCGAAGCAATAAAGGAAGTATTGCTTTGTTCCTCATTTTTACTTTTAAACAATGGGCCTTCTGTAGTAATTGCAGCCTCACTGCTACTCACCCTAAAGTTAGTTCGATATTCTCTACTGTTTCCGTCACGCTGATCAAACTGTAACACTCCTGAAAGTACATTGTCGTACTGACTACCAAAAGCACTGGAGGAAAGAGATACCCCCTCAAAAAACGAAACATTAAGCAGGCCTACTGGTCCACCAGCACTCCCTTGCGTGCTAAAATGGTTGATATTGGGAATTTCTATACCATCTAAATAATATACATTTTCATTTGGTGCACCACCTCTAATAATGATGTCATTTCTGAAACCTCCAACAGAACCGGAAACACCAGGAAGCGATTGGGCTACCTTAGCAATATCATTATTTCCTCCAGGATAAGTAGCAATTTCCTCCCGGGATAAGCGCTGTATTGAAAGTGGTGTTTCTTCGTTTTTGCGAAATGGGTTAGCTCTAACAGTTACGCCCTCCAGCTGCTCCACAGATTCCTTCAAATTGAAATTCAAGTTAGGTATACCTCCACTTCTGACAACTACATTAAACTTAGTTTCATTTTCATAACCTACATATGAAGCTCTTATATTATAAGTTTTAGCAGGAATATTGGTAATAGTAAAGAAGCCTTCAACGTCAGTAATGGCTCCTAAATCTGTGTCTACTAACTGCACGGTAGCACCTATTAAAGGCTCCTCAGTTTTAGCATCTTTTACGTAACCTGATATTTTTGCAGTAGTTTGTGCATTAACTTTATTTATTATTGCAAAACACAGAAGTAATGAGAAAATTGAGCCATATTTTATCATGCTCTGTACGATGTAATTATGTTTCATTGAAAATGATGATAATTGAGTTTTAGATTACTTTCAAAATATTTATAAAAACTACAACTTAATCACTACAATTTTGTTACAAATTAATAATATATTTATTACAATATTGTAGTTTTATTTAACTATTGATAATAACTATGCTATCAGAGGGCATTGAGCTATTAAAAGCATTTCAAGAATATAAGAAAAAAAATCCAAAGAGTAATTTGGAAGATTTCGGAAAACACCTTGCCGGGAACGGTAAAGAAGAGGAAGATTTGCAAGAATTAGGAAAAAAAATGCCCTTTTCCTTTCCTGCTGATTCAATAGATGACTATTTAGGCTGGATTTGGGGTAGATTGATCCAGTTTACCCATGTGTGGGAGAAAAAGGCTTTTACCAATGAAGCCATTAATAACTCTTCAGAATTTGGCATTCTTTTATTCGTTTTGAGTCACCCGGAATGTAGTAAAAGCGAGGTAGCACATCATACCTTACAGGAAAACAGTACAATTTTCGAGACCATTAAAAGACTATTGAAAAGTGGAATTTTAATTGAAAAGGCAAATTTATCTGACAAAAGAGCCAAATCTTTGAGTCTTTCAGAAAAGGGGAAATTAATTGCTTTTGGGGGTCTAAAGAGAATGAAAAAAGTAAGTGAGCATTTAATGGCTCCTTTGAGCAATGCTGAAAAAAAACAGGTTTTCGATGCACTTATAGTACTAGATAGCTATCATAAAGATTGCTGGGAAAAATATAGTGATAAAAGTTGGGTGGAAATGGAAAAAGAATTATTAGACTAGCTAATTTTCTCCTTCTTTTCGGCTTCATATTTTTTAGGTGCATATAAAAAACCAAAAGCTTCTGCCCCTTCTTTGGTGTGCACCTCATGATGTACATAATGGGCGCGCATCATCCGTTTAAGATAAGAATTTTCGGCCTTAAACTTCAATTTCACTCTTCTGTGCACTAAGAAATCGTGGAACAACACGTAAAACACTCCATAACATGCAACGCCTATTCCTACAAATAATAACCATCTTACCTGAGGGAATTCAATACCAGCCATAATCAATCCTGCAGAAGGAATACTGAAGACTACTGCAAATAGATCATTCCGTTCAAATTTGTGATTATGCACTTTGTGGTGAGATTTATGCCAAGTCCATAAAAATCCGTGCATGATATATTTATGTGTAAACCATGCTACAGCCTCCATAAAAAAGAAAGTACCAACAATAAGAAATGCGTAAAATAAATATAATATCGTATCTGACATATTAATTCAAATGCTTTTTCCGACTTTAAAAATTAATGAGTTCGTCTCTCACTTGCTCCATTAACCACATAGGTGTAGAAGTGGCACCACAAATACCTACTGTATCGTTCTCAGCAAACCATTCTTTATTCAATTCAGCAGTATTTGAGATAAAAAAGGTGTTTGGATTCTGTTCTTTACAAACATTGTAAAGTACTTTCCCATTAGATGATTTTGTACCTGAAACAAAAACTATTTTGTTGAAACAACCTGCAAAAGTTCTCAGTTCCTTGTCCCTATTAGAAACTTGTCTGCAAATGGTATCATTGGCATTCACTTCAATACCTGCATTTATCAGCGTTTCTTTAATTTCATAAAATTTGTCAGTGCTTTTTGTAGTCTGACTATATAAAGTTAAATTTTTTGGAAGCGATTCAATATCTAGTTCCGTAATATCCTGAAAAACTACAGCTTCCTGATTTGTTTGTCCTAAAAGACCCTCTACTTCAGCATGACCGTGTTTTCCGTAGATATATATTTGCTCTTTCTTATCAAATGAATTTTTTATCCTATTTTGTAATTTGAGAACCACCGGACAAGATGCGTCAATTAAGGTTAAATTATTTTCAATAGCTAATTTGTAGGTAGAAGGTGGTTCACCGTGTGCTCTAATAAGCACTTTCTCGTCTTTTAAGAGCTTTAGGTCATCTCTATCGATAATTTTTAAACCTTTTTTTTCTAATCTTTTTACCTCCTCATCATTGTGCACAATATCTCCCAGGCAATACAAATAGTTTTGCTCATCAAGCATATCTTCTGCCATTTCAATGGCGTACACTACCCCAAAGCAAAAGCCTGAATTGTCGTCTATTTTAACACTGAGATTCATCATTTATGACAGATATTATAATGCATTAAACTGATGTTTAACATAACTACCAACTAGTAAAAATAGTTTTTTAGAATCTTTAACTCTTACTCTTTCTTCTAGTATTTTTTGCGGTGGAAAGTTTTTTATTTTATCAAAAAGCTTTAAATAATAGGTATACGCAAGATAAACTCCTAATCTAGCTCCTTTTGGTAAATTAATAATTCCTTTATAGGCAGCATCAAAATGTGCCTGAATATCGGCTTCAATTTTCTCTTTATGAGATTTTGAAAAATCTTTAAAATCCACTTCGGGGAAATAAACTCTGCCTCGCTCGTAATAGTCAGACTTAATATCTCTTAAAAAATTCACTTTTTGAAATGCCGATCCTAAGCTTTTGGCTGGAGGTAATAATTCTTGATATTGTTTTTCATCTCCCTCACAAAACACTTTCAAGCACATGAGCCCCACAACTTCGGCAGAACCATAAATATATTTCTCATAAGTAGACTGCTCATATTCAATATCTAATAAGTCCATCTCCATACTGTAGAGAAAAGCTTCTATTAAGTCATGATCAATTTGATATTCATTCACCACCATTTGAAAACAGTGTAAAACAGGGTTTAAACTTATCTGCTCATTGATTGCTCGATAGGTTTGCTCTTTAAAGTCCTTTAGTAAAGCCGCTTTGTCCTTATCGTGAAAAGTGTCTACGATCTCATCGGCATATCTTACAAAACCATAAATGGCATAAATAGGATAATGAAATTTTCTATCTAAAGTTTTAATTCCAAGGGTAAAGGAAGTGCTGTATCTTTGGGTGATAAGCTTGCTACATTCAAAAGTAGTTTGATTAAAAATTTCCTTTGCATCCATCTTTTTAATTCTTACTTATGTCTTTCATCACCTCGTTTCCGACTACCTGACCTGAAATAATTGAAGGAGGCACGCCTGGACCAGGCACAGTTAACTGTCCTGCATAATAAAAGTTTTTTAATTTCTTGTTCTTCAATGAAGGTTTAAGAATAGCCGTTTGCTTTAATGTATTAGCCAAACCATACGCATTGCCTTTAAAAGAATGATAATCACTCTTAAAATCGTTGTGCGCAAAACTTCTCTTATAAATTACGTGATCTTTTATGGATTCACCTAATAATTTCTCCATTCTGTCCATCATAAGATCGTAATATTTTTCTCTTATCTCGTCTGTATCTTCCAAATCAGGTGCCACAGGCATTAGAATAAAAATATTTTCCATCCCTTCCGGGGCTCCTGTAACATCTGTTTTGGTAGTGGCGCTTACATAAAAAAGTGGCTCTTCAGGCCATTTGGGGTTTTCATAAATTTCTTTAGCATGTGGACCAAAATCATGATCGAAAAACAAATTATGGTGGGCTAAATTTTCAATCCTTTTATTAATTCCTAAATAGAAAATTAATGATGAAGGAGCCATTGTTCTGGAATCCCAATATTTAGCATCATAATTTCTATAAGCTTTAGGCAAAATTCTTTGGTCAGTATGCTCATAATCGGCAGATGTCACAACTACATCAGCATCATAAGAAGCGTTTTGAGTAATTACTTTATTTACCAGTTTTCCTTCACATTCAACAGATAATACTTCCTGATCGGTAATAAATTTCACTCCTTTATCTTTAGCAAGTAAAACCATAGCTTCAACAATTTTATGCATGCCGCCTTTAGGGTACCAGGTTCCTAAGCTAATATCTGCGTAATTCATTAAGCTGTAAAGAGCCGGGGTGTTTTCAGGTAAAGCACCTAAAAAAAGAATGGGAAACTCCATTAAGCGAATAATTCGCTCATTCTTAAAGTATTTTCTAACATGACTATAGATGGAAGAGAAAATATCCATACGAATCATGTCATATAGTAATTTAGGGTTCATGAACTCAGTTAATGATCTACCGGGTTTGTAAACCAAATCATTTATTCCCTTCTCATATTTGTAAGCTGCTTGTTCTAAAAATTTATCTAAGGCCTTTGCGCTTCCGGGTTCTAAATCTTCCAACATGGCTTTAAATTCATCCATATTAGCTGGCACTTTCATTACATCATCTTTACCAAAAACTACATGATAGGAAGGGTCTAACCTTATTAATTCATAATAATCTGAGGTTTTCTTACCAAAACTTTCAAAATAACGGTCAAAAACATCAGGCATCCAATACCAACTAGGACCCATATCAAAAGTAAAGCCCTCAGCGGTAAACTGACGGGCTCGTCCTCCTAAATCTTTATTTTTTTCTAGTACTGTTACATCCAAGCCTTTATTGGCTAAATAAGTAGCGGTGGATAAACCGGCAAAGCCAGAACCAATAACTACAACCTTTTTTACTGACATGTATGCTGTTAATTATGCGTAGATTTTAAGAGCGTCTTTTAACTCTTTCCTGGCAATATGGATTCTATTTTTCACAGTTCCAATAGGAATTTCTAATTTCTCAGCAATTTCATGATATTTAAATCCTCTGAAATGCATCATGAAAGGTGTCTTATAAACATCATCCAATTTTTCAATCTGTTTCACAATGTCACCCATTGCAAAAGATCCATAAGCACTATTTTGAGCAATATTCTCAGTTGAATTAATAAAATGTAAATTTTCAGTAGTGTCTATGAAGGTTTTTCTTCTCACCATTCTTTGATAGTTGGTAATAAAGGTATTCTTCATAATAGTGAATAACCACGCCTTTAGGTTAGTACCCTCAGAAAATTTATCCCTGTTTGAAAATGCCTTTAATACAGTTTCTTGTATTAAGTCATTTGCCTGTTCCATGTCCTTAGTTAATCTTAAAGCAAATGGCTTCATAGATTTAGTCATGTTGTTAATCGCGTATCCAAATTCTAAAGCTGTCATGATTATTCCTTTTTTAGTTTGT
>JBBSPJ010000204.1:0-8197 GCA_038258905.1 Cytophagales bacterium | reverse complement strand
AGTGAGATTAGGGTAGTGAGTAGTGGGATTGTTTTAGGTTTTAAGTATTAGGTATTAGGCATTAAGTTATAAGTTTAAAATCAATAATTAAAAGAAATATAAATCTCGGTACTCAATACTGAATACCAGCTACTAAATACCAAAAATATGACCTACAAAGAACTAGAAAATAAGCTCAAGCAATATCAAAAAGAGGGAATAAGGTATTTCACCACCTCTTCTTTTCAGTCGCACAGCCTTGTATTATTGCATATGCTAAGCCGGGTTGATTCTAATATCCCTGTTTATTTTATCAATACCGGCTATCATTTCCCGGAAACAGTAGCTTTTAGGGACAAAATTATGACCGACTTCGGATTGACCAACTTGGTAGATTTAAAACCGCTTACACCCAAAAATATGCAAAGGGGAGCGGATGGTAAAATGTATTTCACTTCAGATCCTGATTATTGCTGCTACCTCAACAAAACGCAGCCTATGGATGCGGTGCTTATGCAAAATGATATTTGGATCAACGGAGTGCGTGCCGACCAAAGCAAGACGCGCTCAGCCATGAAAATGGAGCAGGCTGCCCCGCATGGCACTAGCCGCCTCCATCCTATGCTGGACTGGAACTCAAAAATGGTGCACGACTACAGAAAAGAGTATGCTTTGCCTGACCATCCTTTGGAGGCTAAAGGCTATTTCAGCATTGGCTGCGAACCCTGCACCCGAAAGTTTGATCTCGATATGCAGGAAAGAGAAAGTAGATGGTATGGCATGAATAAAACGGAGTGTGGGTTACATACTGATTTGGTGAAGTAGTTTTTGGGTTTATGAAGTTAGGGAATTTAATAGGTTTTTTGAAGATTCCATACTCTCCCTCATTTTATCTTTTATTCCGGCAAACATTGAATTACTTTAGCAAATCATTTGATAAGCAGACTATTTAAAATGAAAAATATATTAATTACCGGAGGTGCGGGTTATATTGGTGCTGCCTTAGTAGAGGCGCTTTTACCATTGGTGGAAGTAAATAAAATTGTGATTTACGATAACTTAAGTCGTAAAAACTTCCATTTCTTCCTGGGAGCTCCTTTGGCAAACAAAGAGAAAATTGAGTTTGTGAATGGCGAACTTTTGGATTCCAGAAAGCTGAAAAAAGCTTTAAAGGATATTGATACCGTAGTGCATTTAGCGGCCAAAGTAACCACCCCTTTTGCAGATGCTGATCCACACTATTTTGAACAAACCAACCATTGGGGCACTGCTGAACTAGTGTATGCTGTGGAAGAGTCGGATGTGAGTCATTTTATCTACGCTAGCAGTGTTTCTGTATATGGTTCGTCTAAAGAAATGATAAAAGAAGGGCAGCAACCTAACCCTCGTACCATTTACGGCATCTCCAAAATGCGTGGCGAGGAGCATGTCACCCGGCTCATGGATAAAATTAATACGCAGGTATTACGTTTAGGAAATGTGTATGGTTATGGACATGCGGTGCGATTTGATGCTGTAATCAACAGCTTTATGTTTGATGCCAACTTCAACAAAAGAATAGCTATTCATGGAGATGGCAAGCAAAACCGTCCTTTTATTTCTATTGATAAGTTGAGTAATGTGCTCAGTCAAATCAGTACAAGCACAAAAGTGCCCTCAGGTTTTTACAATGTGGTAGACCAAAACTGGCAGGTATTGGATATAGTGGATGTGATTAAAGAATTATATCCGCAAATGGAATTTACTTTTATTAATCAGCATTTGAAATTGAGGGAATTATTGGTAGACAATAAAACCTTATTATCAGATTATATTGATTTTAAGAACGGAGAAAATACGCTAAAGGCTGATTTGCAAAAAATTAAAGGGTCTTTAAGGTTTTAAATTATATGAAAAAATACTTTCTCATCGCAATTATTGCTCTTATAGCTTTAATGCTATACAATATGTTCACAGAAGAGAATATTCACGACTTAGAAGGTGATTTTAAAGAAGTTGCCTATAGTAGAAATGAAAATAATACGGGTCCGGTGGTAAGAGTTTATGCGTTCACGGTAGCAGATACTTTATGGTCAACCATGAGAGAACATACCGGTTTACTCCCACATACCAAATATGGTACTACTGAAGCTTATTATTTCCTAGATAAAGAAAAAGCCCCTACTTCAATCAAATTAAAAGAGCCAAAAATTACTTCTGAACTTCAGTCATACTGTATAGCAAAAGCCGTGAAGGATGGGATGGGGAATATAAGTTTAGAAAGGTATCCATATTCACAAAAGGTAAAATAACTAATTCAATTATTCACCATCGATCATAGTTTGTATATTTAGCGCGTGAAGAAACAGCGAATTTATTTGGATACTTCGGTTTTTGGAGGGCTCTTTGATGAAGAATTCAAAGAATTCACCGAACCACTGTTTAAACGGATTAAGAATCATGAGTTTTACATAATAATTTCGAATGTAACTAAGGATGAATTAAGTTCTGCCCCTGAAAATGTAAGAAAACAACCGGAATTAATTCCGGCTAATATAATAGACTTCGTTAAATCAGAAATTGAATCTGTTTTACTGGCGAAGAAATATATAGAAGAAGGTGTTGTGGGTAAAACATCTTATGCAGATTGCCTCCACATTGCAATTGCTACAATACACAATGCAAATATTTTGGTTAGCTGGAATTTCAAACATATTGTAAATGTTGTTCGTATTGTAGGTTATAATGCTGTAAATATGGCAGAAGGCTACAAACAAATAGACATACGATCACCAAGAGAACTTTTGACCTATGAAGACTAAAGAAAATATTAAGAAGAAGACCTTTGATTCCGTTAAATTCATGCGAGAACAAAGAGATCGAATTTCTAATGAAATTATGGATTTAAGTCCAGAGGAAATTGTTGCCTATTTTGATAAAAAGGCTAAAGATAAGAAGTAATCCTCTTTACTTTAAGTGGAATACACTAGTAATTGTTGAAAAGATCAAACTGGTTCATTTCTAACTAAAATCCAAAAACTTTTAAAGTCCTTCTTCTAAATTCTTCATCCTATAAAAAAATAGATTCACAAAGCCAAAAGCAATACACTCCAGGCCTTTTGTACTTCTCCCTTTTGCAATAAATCATGAGCATACTGATGGAGGGCTTTTTCCATTGTTTCCGGCTGACCTACGTGCTCGGATATTATTTTTTGCACCTCATTGTTTTTGGCAGTGTCGTCAATGGCATCCTGATTGGGTAATTGCTCTACATTACCTAATTTACCTAAATCATTGCCCGTTAAAATATCACTCATTCTAATCGATTCATGAATGGCATCCACGCCAATACCTAGTTTACTCAGAGGTTTTTCTACTTCAAACATACCTTCTTTGGCTCTGGAATACCAATTACCCCCCATTCTGGCAATGGGATCTAGTTTAACAGGGTCAATTTTACCTTCCTCATCTAAAATAGCCTCATTTACATGAATATAGACTACCTCACAAATAATGAGGTTTCCTGCTCCTCCTTCTTTTCCTGTTTCTATTATTTGGTTCACTTTGCACTCAAAAGCAACTGGAGATTCGAGTACTCTGGGTGGCTTTACCTTCTCTGATTTAGCTTCGGTAAAACCCGCTTTCACAAACTCATTTACTCCTTTGTCGTATTCTGTGGAAGCTAAAGACATTTGCTCTACCATCGGGTAGTTAGCGATATTAATTACCACCTCTTTCACCTCTTGCAAATTATCAAAACTGTGCTTTGTAGTATTATCTCTGCCCCTGCGTGAAGGAGAGAAAATTAGTATGGGTGGATTGGCTCCAAATACATTGAAAAAACTAAAAGGGCTCAAATTTACTTTACCAGCTTTATCAATAGTGCTGGCAAAAGCTATGGGTCTGGGTGCAATAGCTCCTAATAATAAGCCGTGTAATTCAGGTGTTTTGAGGTCTTTAGGATCTATTTCTTTGTAAGCCATAATATTCAATAGTTTGTTCTTGTTCAATAAAGTCTTTTATTTAATCAAGTAGGAATTACAGTTAAATTTTCCTGCAACCATAGTTCCAATATTAATAAACTGTATATAATATATCCTACGTTTCTCTCCTGAAATTGATGCTTATTTAATATTTTCAAAACAATATCCTTATTTAAGTACTGATAAATTTTCGCCTGAGGATTATGGAGTAATTCTTTAATCAATGGCTGAAAATCATTTGCCAGCCAATGCTCCAAGGGTGCTTCAAAAGATATTTTCTTTCCTTTTACTACTGATTCAGGTAGTTTATCTGTGTAAATCGATTTTAAAAGCACTTTCCTATCGAATCCTGAAACTTTATAGCGATCAGGTAAGCGGGAGGTAAATTCAAACAGATCATGATCTAAAAAAGGAGAGCGAGCCTCCACGGAATAAGCCATGCTCGCTCTGTCCATTTTCACCAAAATGCCTGAAAGCAGATTAAATTTGCGGTCGTGGTGCATTAATTGGTCTAAAGACGACAACTGGAGGTTTGTATGCTCTTTTAACAGCTCGGTAAGTGAATGCTCATAACTCCCTTTCCAAATTTTGTCTCGATCGCTTTCTCGAAGCATATCTACAGTATAAGCCAGATACTTTTCCTGCTTAGGCAAAGATAATATGTTAGCAATTCTTTTGGCGTAACCGATATTGCTCCTTCTCATCCCTTCAGGCAGCAATTTATTTAAGTATTTCAACCCAGATAACTTCGCTTCATTTTTAGCTAAAAAATACCTTCTATAGCCGCCAAACTGTTCATCTCCGCCATCCCCATTAAGCATTACTTTCACATGTTTTCCTGCTGCTTCTGCTATGGCTAAATTAGGTATGGCACTGGAATCAGCAAAAGGCTGATCGAAGGTTTTAACTACTTTATTTAACCAGTCAGCTGGTTTACCTTCAATGGAAATAGTCTCATGCTTTAACCCTAAAAAGTCCGCTGTATTTTTGGCAGTTCTTACTTCATTTTGAGTAGTTTGAAAAGGATATTCAACTGTATATGTATTAATATTTGAGTGAAGCATAGCTGCTTCATAGGCAATCACTGAGCTATCCCAACCACCAGATAAAAATAACCCAATAGGCACATCTGCTCTGAGCCGAATTCGTGTTGCCTCAGCAATCAAATTTTGCGTTCGATCTTTTATTTCCGCTTCCGGCAACTCCCATTTTGGCAAATACTGGTAATTCCAATAGCATTTTTCCTTTATATCTCCTTGCTTAAAAGTTAAAAAATGGCCGGGTTTAACCGAGAAAACATTATTATAGATGGTTTCTGGCTCAGGGATATTAGAAAAGCACAGAAAATGGTAAATCGCCTCTTCATTGATCTCAATAGGGATTTTCATCTCCTGCATTAACCTGATTAAAGTTTTTAGTTCAGAAGCAAAAATCAATGTTTCTGTATTGGCAAAATAGTAAAGAGGCTTCTGCCCTACCCTGTCTCTCGCCAATAAAAATGTATCGTTTTGTTCATTATAAAAGGCAAAAGCAAACATCCCTCTTAAATCGGTAATGGCATCAGATCCAGCATGTACTAATAATTCAAAGAGAATCTCAGTATCGGAATCAGTTGTATTTTTTGAAGCTTTAGCTAATTCAATATAGTTATAGATGGCTCCGTTAAATGCTAAGTAATTGCGTTTTAGATCAGAAACAGGTTGTTTACCACTTTCCATCCCAATAATCTTTAGCCTTTGTGTACCTAAATTGACTTTTTCAGTGCTTAAAGTAAAATCATCATCAGGACCTCTGTGTTTCATCAAGCTCAAAACATCCTTGAAAGTCTCTGCCTCCAAAGATCCTGATTTATGCCATATTCCTGCTATTCCGCACATGAATGATTTGTATTGATTTGGTGATCGTACTCCCAAATTTAGATAAAATATTGTTGGGAAAAATTTGAAGGGATGAAGTGCCTTGTTGGTGAGCGGAGTGGACGATAAATCCTACACTGTTCCCCATGGCCTGTGACTCACAGGACATCACCCTAAATAACTGATTTATAAATATTTGCACATCTAATTTAAATCTTTTGAATTGTGATTTTAAAACAAAAACCACTGATCTTTGGCGAAATCTTCTTTGTAGATAATTTCATCAAATCTATAATATTGGGCAGGTTTATGGGATACTCCTTTCTCCCTTTCATCTAAAGCCACCAAAAATTTAGTGCGCAACATCCTTTTTCTGAAATTTCGCTTATCCAGAGAGGATCCTACAATGGCTTCATATAGCGTTTGTAATTGACGTAGGGTGAATTTCTCTGGCAATAAAGAAAAAGCAATTAAAGGTTCCCTTTTAATCTTCTCTCGTAACATATACCAGCCTGTGTTGGCTATGTCATTATGATCAAATGCTAATTTCTGGGGTTTATCAATGGGATGCCATAAAACTTCTTCTGCAAATGAAGAGGGCGCAAATTCAAAATCTCCCACTTTTACCAGGGAATTGTAACCTATCGTAATTACCCGAACTTCAGGATGTTCTCTGATTGTATAAATCCATTCTATATCAACCGGATCTTTTATTCTATCCGGAGAACCAAAAGTTTTAAATTGCTCAAGGTAGAGATTTTGCAAACCTGTTAATTCAAATAACACCCTCGCTGCTGCACTATCCAGGTCTTCTCCTTTTTGCACTAAATCTCCCGGTAAAGCAAAAATATTCTTGCCGCCTTGCTTTCTTTTAATTAAAAGAATGTTGATTCTGTGGTCATCAAAACCAAAAATGACGCAATCTATGGAAATATGGGGATTGTAATGAAATTCAGTCATTAATTTTAAAATGTATTGCACAAAGATAGCAAAATACTATTGGCTAAGTGTACTCATTACACTATCTTTGGCGGGCTGATAAAAAAAACTATGACAAAAATGAAGCGTATTGGCGTTTTTACCTCAGGAGGAGATGCACCCGGCATGAATGCTGCTATCAGAGCGGTAGTGAGAGCAGGAATTTTTTATGATAAGGAAATTGTAGGAATTTATCGTGGCTACGAGGGCATGATTGAAGGAGATTTTATTCCTATGGAAGTAAGATCCGTTTCTAATATTTTGCAGAGAGGGGGCACAATTTTAAAATCAGCAAGGTCCAAGGAATTTAGAACTCCTGAAGGTAGAGCTAAAGCCTATGAACAACTTAAAAAACATAATATTGATGCACTTATTGGGATAGGTGGGGACGGCTCATTTACCGGATTACATCATTTATATTTGGAACAAGGTATGCCTTATGTTTGTGTACCCGGCACAATTGATAATGACATTCCCGGAACTGATTACACCATAGGCTTTGACACGGCAACTAATACTGCAGTAAGTGCCATTGATAAAATTAGAGATACTGCACTTTCTCACAACCGGTTATTCTTTATTGAAGTGATGGGAAGAGACTCTGGTTATATTGCCATCAATAGTGGAATCGCTGGAGGCGCTGTGTCTATTATTATACCAGAAGAAGAAACCTCTATTGATGAATTAATAAAAAAACTGAATGTAGGTGGTGAGCAAAATAAAACTTCGAGCCTTGTAATTGTAGCCGAAGGAGGTAAATCAGGCTCAGCTATGGAAATAGCAAAAAAAGTAAGTGAAAAATCACCTTATTTTGACACAAAAGTTACTATATTAGGACATTTACAAAGAGGTGGCTCTCCAACTTATTTTGATAGAGTATTAGCCAGTAAAATGGGAGTAGCTGCCATAGAAGGTTTGGATTCAGGGGAAACTGACGTAATGGTGGGTATTGTTCATCAACAGGTTATTTTCAATAAGTTTGATGATATTATGTCGCAACCGAAAGATATACATAAAGAAGATTTACGCATTGCAAAAATTTTATCCATTTAAAAATGATTCTAATAGGTACAAGTGGTTCAACAAAATGTGACTGGCAGCTGATAAAAGATCAGAAATCTTTTATTCGCAAAAGCACTAAAGGTATTAATCCATTTTTTATGGATGATCAGGCAATTGCTGCTACCATAAATACCCTTGGAGATGAAATACTTGATTATAAAAATGAAATAGAGGTGGTTTATTTCTTTGGAGCAGGTTGTTCCAGCAGACACTTTGCCACTATGGTGGAACGAGGTATTTCTCTTGTGTTTAAGAAATCCCACTTATATGTAAAAGAAGACATAGTAGCTTCAGCCTTTGCCACTTTTGAGGGTGAGCCCTCTATTACTGCCTTGATGGGTACAGGCTCCAATGCTTGTT
>JBBSPJ010000203.1:0-8205 GCA_038258905.1 Cytophagales bacterium | reverse complement strand
TGTATGTTATATACAATAATTGACAAAAAAAAAGACCATCGTAGATGGTCTTTTAATATATATTTAATAAAATTTATTAATTCTTAGTTGCCGCTATAGAAAGGCCTGTAAGATTATCTGTTGCTTTAGGAAAGTTAGAATCATAATCTAAAGTCAATGCATTGCCAGTAATTGTATAATCAACTGTACCACCCGGAGAAAATGTAATGGCAGTTTGATTAGTATTCAATGAAAAATCTCCACTTGCAGCAAACACATCGGCATAATTAAGATCATTATCATTTAAAGTACCTAACCCTGATACTGTGTAGGTAGTATTTTCTGAATTAAAGGTAATTGTTACTCCTGTTAATGTTACAGGGCCATCAGGAGTTGTAGCTGTGCTAATAGTCCATGTGCCATTCAATGCGTTTAATGCTTCTTGCTCTGGAGAAACATCATCATCTTTCTTGCATGATGTGAAAACAAGTGCAAAAGCGATAGCTAAGTAACTTAATAACGTAAGATTCTTTTTCATAATAAATTAATTTGGGTTGTGTTTAATTATGTGTCAAGTTATTGATATATGTATGTAATAACAATTTTTTTTTATTTTAATTGTCAATATTAATCATTTTTTGCGTAAAAATATCAAATTCCGCCTTTTCGTTAGAAAAAATTAAGGTTATTCTATTATTTATTTTACTTTTTATAAGATTTAAATACCATTCTTTCCCGCTTGAGTCTAAGTGAGAAGTAGGTTCATCCAGTAATAAAATATCAGATTGGAAACAAGTTGCCAAAATTAATTTAACCCTTTGTTGCATGCCTGAGGAGAACTCACTTATTGGCTTATCAAGGCTTTTAGTTAAATTAGCCTGATCTATTTCATCATTGAGATTAATACCGTCTAATGGTTTTTTGAATTCCTGATGAAAATCCAACTGTTCTTTTAATGTGAAATCTTCAATTAAGTTTAAATAGGGAGCGCATATATTGATATATTCGAAATAGTTTTCTTTTAAAACTTCTCTATTATTCTTAAAAAATTTGATCTCTCCTTTTGTGGGACTTAAATATCCAGCTATTATCTTTAATAGGGTAGATTTTCCACTACCATTAGATCCGGTAATAGCATATATATTATTATTATGGAAATTATGATTTAAATCTTTAAAGAGTAAATTATTGATGAACTTCTTTGAAAGATTAATAAGTTGAATTTCCATTAAGTCAATAAATTAATTGCTATATCCCTTCATAATTCCTCTTTCAGATTTTCTTACGAATGAGGTAATATTGTCTCTTTCTTCACTACTAGGTATTAAAGTTTCAATTTTTTCTAGAGCTTTAGCATTATTTAAGCCACTCAGATATAAATTTCTATAGATTTCTTGAATGTCATTAATGCGCTCATTGGTAAAGCCTCTTCTTCTTAGCCCTACTGAGTTTATTCCGCAATAAGTTAATGGCTCTCTGGCTGCTTTTACATAAGGAGGAACATCTTTTCTGACCAAGGAGCCTCCTGATATCATTACATGGCTTCCCACTTTTACAAACTGATGAACAGCTGAAGCACCACCAATTATAGCCCAATCATCAATAATTACGTGCCCCCCCAATTGTACTGAGTTAACTATTATACAGTGATCGCCGATAATACAATCATGTGCAATATGTACGAAGGCCATAATTAAGCAATTAGAGCCAATTTTGGTAGTTTTTTTATCAATTGTACCTCTGCTTATGTTTACATATTCTCTTATTACAGTATTATCACCTATTTCTGTAAGTGTTTCTTCACCTGCAAATTTCAAATCCTGAGGAATGGCAGCTATTGTAGCTCCTGAAAATATTTTGCAATTGGTTCCTATTCTGGCTCCTGAATTAATTACAGCATTAGGTCCTATCCACGTATTGTCTCCTATTTCTACATTTCTATCTATAAATGCAAAAGGTTCTATTACCACATTTTTGCCAATTTTTGCTTCAGGGTGTATATAATTTAATGAATTTGCCATTCTTCTAATTTTAATTTTGAGCCTTAGAGGCTTACATAATGTTTTTTGATTATTGATTAAACTTGTTAATCATTATACTTCATCTTTTTTAACAATTCTGGCGGTAAGTGTTGCTTCACTCACTACGCTATTACCAACAAACGCAGTTCCATGCATTTTAGCTATTCCTCTTTTTATGGGAGCCAACAATTCGCATTTTAAAATGATTGTATCACCTGGTTTTACCATTTTTCTAAATCTGCAATTATCTATACCTAAAAAATAAGTCCAGTAATTCTCTGGATCCGGCACTGTGCTTAAAACCAAAATACCTCCGGTTTGTGCCATGGCCTCTACTTGTAAAACACCTGGCATAACCGGGTTATCAGGAAAATGGCCTTGGAAAAAATTTTCGTTTATAGTTACATTTTTTAGTCCTATAACAGTTTTATGATCCTGATGAATGATCTTATCTACTAATTGAAAAGGATACCTGTGTTTGAGTTTAGCAGAAATACCTTCAATATCCAGAATTGGTTCTGCATTAGGATCATATTTAGGAGCAATTCTTTCAGACTGCTTAATTGCTTTTTTAATTCTTTTTGCAAATTCAACATTGGTAGAATGTCCGGGCCTTGCAGCTAGAATTTGTGCTTTAATAGGTCTGCCCACTAAGGCTAAATCACCTACAACATCTAAAAGTTTATGTCTAGCAGGTTCGTTTTTATGCCTTAAATCAATATTATTAAGTATTCCTTCTTCCTTTACTTCTATTTCAGGTTTATTGAATAGTTTGGCTAATTCCTTTAACTCGCCTGGTTCAATCAATTTATCAACAATAACAATGGCATTATTTAAATCGCCACCTTTCACCAAATTATTTTTATGCAGATATAATAGCTCATGTAAAAAAACAAAAGTTCTGCTAGATGCTATTTCACTTTTAAATTCATGGATTTTATTGAGCGATGCATGTTGACTCCCCAGCACTTTTGAATTATAGTCTACCATCACAGTAACCCTATAATCATCAACCGGTAGGGCTGCCATTTCAACATTCTTCACTTCATCTCTGTAGAAAATTCCTTCCGGTACTTCAAAAAAGTTTCTTAAAGCATTTTGTTCTTCAAGGCCAACTTCTTCTAATGCCTCTATAAATTGTATTGCGCTACCATCCATAATAGGGATTTCCGGAGCGTCTAATTCAATTAAAATATTATCTATTTGTAAACCTACCAAAGCTGAAAGCACATGCTCAACGGTAGATACTCTACCGCCATCTTTAGCAATAGTGGTACCCCTTGATGTGTCCACCACTAAGTCTGCATCTGCCTCAATAATAGGTTGATTAGGAAGATCTATTCGCTTGAATTTTATGCCTGAATCTATTTCATCAGGCTTAAACGTAAGATTAACTTTTTCGCCGGTATGTAAGCCTACACCTGAAACAGTGATAGGTTTTTTAATAGTATGCTGCTTTGTATACATTTATTTTTCCTTGTCAGTCGGCAAATTTAGAATTTTTTCTTCCAATTTCTGAACCTTCAAGGATAATTCGGGCAGGTTTTTGAAAATAGTATTAGCTTTTAAAAATCTTCTATGGTCCATACCTACATATCCTGACATAATTGTATTGGTATTTTTAATGGTTTTAGAGATGCCAGTTTTAGCACTAATTGTTGTGTGATCAGCTATTTCTATATGGCCTACTATACCTACCTGGCCTGCAATCACGCAGTTTTTTCCTATTTTAGTAGAGCCGGAGATGCCTGCCTGAGAAGCAATTACGGTATTTTCACCTACTTCTACATTGTGAGCAATTTGCACTAAATTATCTATTTTAGCTCCTTTTCTGATTATAGTAGAACCGAGAGTAGCACAATCTATTGTGCTATTAGCTCCAATACTTACATTGTCTTCTAAAATTACATTTCCTAGTTGGGGTATCGTTTTATAGCTGCCGTCCGGCTGCGGTGCAAAACCAAATCCATCGCTGCCAATTACTGCTCCAGCCTGAAGATTACAATTACTACCAATTTTACAATCGGCATAAATTTTAACACCCTGAAATATTATACTTCCATCACCAATGGTAACATTGTCGCCAATATGCACGTGGGGATAAATTTTCACATGGTTACCAATTTTAGCGTTTTTCCCTATATATGAAAAGGCTCCACGATAAACATTGTCACCTACTTTGCTATTTTCCCCAAGAAATGCAGGGTCCTCAACACCTGACTTTGCGTAAGAAATAATTGTATGGTACTCCTCTAACAGTCTTGTGAATGCTGAATAAGGGTCTTCTACCTTTATTAAAGCACTGTTGATGGGTTTTTTTGGAACAAAATCATTTTTAACAATAATAGCTGCTGCCTGAGAAGTATATATAAAATGCTCGTACTTCGGGTTAGATAAAAAACTAATAGTTTTAGGCTTTCCATCCTCAATTTTGCCTAAATTATCCACAATTCTTTTGCTGTCCCCTTCAATTGAGCCTCCAATTAAATCAGCAATTTGTTGTACACTAAATTCCATTAAAAAAATTTAATATTTAATATAATTTACAAAGATACATTTTTCGGTAGGCAGAGATAGTATTTTTTAACAATTTTACTCATTGCCTTTACATTAGGTAAATCTGCCGCCTGGGCAATGTCTACCACATTTCCCTTTTTATTTAATAAATTAATACTTTTTCCGCCCATAATGTAGGCAGAATTAGTTACTTCTCCATGAGAAATAAAATAAGCAGCTTCTTTATTCAATAAAGATTGATGTTTTGAAATAGCAAGCTTCAAATTTTTAATCTGTGTTTTTTCCAATGGCTCATTACTTAATTTTATCTTAAAAAGGTCTCTATTAAGTAATCTTACACTCAGGTTACTTAGTACTTTATCAGGATTATCGGCCCAAACTTTAATTGCTTGCCATATATCAGAATCGTCAAGTTTAGAAAATTGCTTTACAATTTGAAGATTATCCTGAAATTCCTCCAAAGTAAAATCATTTTCTAAAAAATATTTTAAAGCAGGGGAGATATTATCCAGACTATGCACTTCTTTAGCTCTGTTAATTAAATTGACTAACATTCTTTCTGCGCTGAGAGCAGTTTTGTGTAAATACACCTGCCAATACATTAATCGCCGGGCATTTAGAAAATTCTCAATGCTATAAATAGCTTTTTCTTCCACCACTATTTGGTCATCCACTACCATTAAATGACTTATAATTCTATCTACACTGATATTACCCTCTGAAACACCTGTATAAAATGAGTCTCTATTGAGATAATCCAGTCTGTCAACGTCTAACTGACTTGATATTAATTGATGAAAGAATTTTCTTCGATAGGTGTTTTTAAACATAGAAATGGCTAAGTCCAATTTATTATCGAAATGAACGTTCAGTAATTTCATGAACTGTAAAGAAATATTTTCATGAGTGATGCCTTTTAATAAACTAAATTCCAAGGCATGAGAAAAGGGTCCATGGCCAATGTCATGCAACAGTATAGCTATTAAAGCAGCGTCATATTCTTCAGTTGAAATTTCAATTTCTTTGTCAGCCAATTGATCCAGCGCCACTCCCATTAAATGGGTGGCACCTAAAGCATGATGAAATCTAGTATGCGTGGCGCCCGGGTATACATATTCACTCAAACCCAACTGTCTTATCCTACGTAAGCGTTGGAAATAAGGGTGATTGATAATTTCAAAAAGCAATTCGCTTTTTATTGTAATGAAACCGTAAATCGGGTCATTAATTTTCTTTATTTTTTTTAACACGTACAATTTTAAGACACAAATATAACTTATGCAAAATTATCAGATTTTATGGGCCGATGATGAAATAGATTTATTAAAACCTCATATTATATTTTTGGAAAACAAGGGTTTTAATGTAACTCCCGTAAATAACGGTTCTGAAGCAATAGATTTATGCCAGGAAAACAATTATGATATTGTTTTTTTAGATGAAAACATGCCAGGAATGACAGGTCTCGAAACATTGAGTGTTATAAAATCAAATAGGCCTAATTTACCTGTGGTAATGATTACCAAAAGTGAAGAAGAATATATTATGGAGGAGGCGATAGGTTCTAAAATTGCTGACTATTTAATCAAACCGCTGAATCCCAATCAAATACTATTATCTGTTAAAAAACTATTAGATAATAAAAGACTGGTAACAGAAAAAACAAATCAAGGGTACCAACAAGATTTCAGAAATATTAGTTTAGCTTTTGGTGACGATTTAGACCATCAGGAATGGGCTGAGATGTATAAAAAATTGGTTTATTGGGATTTAGAGATAGATCAAACTGAAGACCAGAGTATGTCGGAAGTATTATCCATGCAACATGTGGAAGCCAATACCAACTTTGCTCGTTTTATTGATGATAATTATGAAAGTTGGTTAAATGATAAAGATGCAGAGGCACCCTTATTAAGCCATCAGTTAATGGAAAAGAAGGTTTTCCCATTATTAGGGGATCAGCCTGTATTTTTTATTGTAATTGATAATTTAAGGTTCGACCAATGGAAATTAATTGAAGAGGAAATCACAAAGTACTTCAATATAGATGAGGAGGATAGCTACTATTCAATATTACCTACAACGACTGCCTATTCCAGAAATGCTATTTTTTCAGGCTTATTACCCGATGAAATGGCAGGCCGGCACCCTGATTTATGGGTAGGGGAGGATGTTGAAGATGGTAAAAATAACCATGAAGATGAATTTTTGGAAAGGCAGTTAAAAAGAAAGAATATTAAAGATAGATTCACTTATAATAAAGTGGTAAATGTTAATCAAGGCAAACAGGTACTCGATAATGTTTCTCAATTGCTTGATAATTCATTAAATGTTTTGGTTTACAATTTTGTGGATATGCTTTCCCATGCCAGAACTGATATGAAAATGATTAGAGAACTGGCTCCTGATGAGTCTGCCTACAGGTCGTTAACTAAAAGTTGGTTTTTACATTCCCCATTACTGGAATTGCTTAAAAGGATATCAAATAAAAAAGTGAAAGTGGTAATTACTACAGACCACGGTACTATTAGAGTAAAAAAACCTTTCAAAATTGTAGGTGATAAAAATGTAAATTCTAATCTGCGCTATAAACAAGGTAAAAATTTAGGGTATAAAAACAATAATGATGTTTTAGAAGTGCCTAAGCCAGAGAGATTTCACCTGCCGAAATTAAATGTGAGTACGTCTTATGTATTTACAAAAGGAGAAAGTTTTTTCGCTTATCCCAATAATTACAACTATTATGTAAATTACTTTAAAGATACTTTCCAACATGGAGGAGTTTCAATGGAAGAAATGATAATTCCCATTATTTCATTATCTTCGAAGAATGGAAAGTGAGATTGATAAGACTTTACTGTTTGAAAAAGTTGAATTAGTTGATTTACCAAAGGTGGCAGAGGAAATTTACCAATTTGGTGAAGCCTATAAAATCTGGTTATTTCAGGCTGAAATGGGTGCAGGAAAAACTACATTTATTAAAAATTTATGTAACTTTTTACAAGTTCAGGATCATGTTAGTAGTCCAACTTTTGCATTAGTAAATGAATATGAATCTACTCTAATAGGAACGCTGTATCATTTCGATTTTTATCGTATAAAAAATGAAATGGAAGCTTTCGATATTGGAGCTGAGGATTATTTCTATTCAGGCAATCTCTGTTTAATTGAATGGCCAGAAATGATTCCTTCATTGATTCCCGATACTTTCCTAAAAATTAGCATCAATAATAATGGTGCTGAAAGTAGTAGATTGATAAAAGTTGAAAAAAATGGCTGAGGAGATATCTCGTAAAGGTTTTGAAATGTTAGCCCGTAAGTCTGCATTGTATCCGCAGGAAGAATTATTGGCGGTAGAAAAAAGAAATAATTCTTTACAAATTGGCATTCCTAATGAAGTATCTCTTCAGGAAATGAGAGTGCCGTTAACACCGGGTGCAGTTGCTTTACTCACTAATAATGGCCATGAGGTTATTGTAGAAAGTGGTATGGGTGAAAGTTGTAACTTTCCTGATAATGAATATAGTGATGCAGGAGCGCATATTGTATACTCAGCTAAAGAGGCTTTTGAAGCGCAATTGGTCGTGAAAATTGAGCCACCAACAGTAAAGGAAATTGAGTATTTTAAACCTGGTAAATTTTTGATATCTGCCTTACAAGTAGGGCAGCTTAGCAAGGAATATTTTGA
>JBBSPJ010000202.1:0-8256 GCA_038258905.1 Cytophagales bacterium | reverse complement strand
TCTGCTTTTTATCTTTACAAAATGGAATTTATAAAACTAAATAAGCAATATAAAAAGCATATAGCTTTAGTAGGCCTTAACAGACCAAAAGAACTCAACGCCTTAAATCTACAATTAATGGCAGAATTACGCGACACACTCAAAGCTTTAGATGAGGACGATGAAGTAAGAGTAATTGTGCTTACCGGCAACGAAAAAGCTTTTGCAGCGGGTGCCGACATTAAACAAATGGCAGGCAAAACTGCTATTGATATGCTGAATGTGGATCAATTTAGTACTTGGGACCAAATTAAAAAAACCAAGAAACCACTAATAGCGGCTGTATCAGGATTTGCTTTAGGAGGAGGCTGTGAATTAGCACTAACCTGCGATATGATTGTTGCCTCTGAATCAGCGAAATTTGGCCAACCCGAAATAAAAATTGGAGTAATGCCAGGTGCAGGCGGTACGCAACGACTTACCAGAGCCATTGGAAAAGCTAAAGCAATGGAATTGGTACTTACCGGAAAGTTTATAAGTGCAGAAGAAGCCGAAAAATATGGCTTAGTGAATAAAGTAGTTCCTACTGAGATGTATTTAGTGGCTGCTATTGACTTAGCTGAGGAAATATCCCAAATGTCACCAGTTGCCGCCAGACTAGCTAAGGAGTCTGTAAATAGGTCATTTGAAACACATTTAGATGAAGGGCTTCACTTCGAGCGCAAAAACTTCTATTTAACCTTTGCCTCAGAAGATCAGAAAGAAGGGATGAATGCTTTCATTGAAAAGCGTAAACCCGAATTTAAAGGGAAATAAAAAAAGCGATAGGTCTGATTAAACATCAGACCTATCGCTTTTAATAAATTTGCAAGCTTTAAATTTAACTTACACTAGGAATTTGTTGAAACTCAACCCCTCTTTCTTTGCCTTTAAATGAAGCCCTTGGTTTTAAATTTAAAACCTGAAATAATTCCGCATCTTCATTTACTTCCGGGTTCGGGGTGGTTAATAATTTATCTCCTGCAAAAATGGAGTTAGCCCCCGCCATAAAGCACAAAGCCTGCTCTTCCTGACTCATTCTTACTCTTCCGGCTGATAACCTTACCATTGCTTTAGGCATGATAATACGAGCTGTTGCAATCATTCTAATCATTTCCCAAACAGACACTTTAGGTTGTTTCTCTAATGGGGTTCCTTCCACAGGTACTAGTGCATTCACAGGAACAGATTCAGGATGTTCTACCATAGTAGCCAAAGTATGCAACATACCCACTCTATCTTTATGTTGCTCGCCCAGGCCTATAATACCTCCTGAACAAACTGAAATTTTTGCCTTACGAACCGCCCCGATAGTATCCAGCCTATCTCCATACGTTCTTGTGCTGATGATATCATCATAATGCTCTTCAGAAGTATCCAAATTATGGTTATAAGCATAAAGCCCGGCTTCTTTCAACTTTTCAGCCTGAGACTCTGTAAGCATACCCAATGTACAGCACACTTCCATATCCAAATCATTAATACCCTTCACCATGTCTAATACACGATCGAAATCACGGTTATCCCTCACCTCTCTCCAGGCTGCACCCATACAAAAACGCGTACTTCCATTTTCCTTGGCAGTTCTTGCACTTTCTAAAACCTGTTCAGTAGGTAACAATTTATGAACCTTCACATCAGTATGATATCTGGCTGCTTGCGGACAATAAGCACAGTCTTCAGGGCAGCCACCAGTTTTTACACTTAGCAAAGTGCAAACCTGCACCTCCTGCGGATCATTATATTCCCTATGTACCGTAGCCGCATCATAGATAAGTTCTAAAATAGGCCGATTATATATTTTTTCAATTTCTTCCTTCGTCCAGTTATTTCTGATTTCAGTCATAAGTATTTCTTAATTGTAAAGTATTGTAAAAAAACAGTCAATTTATTTGATTTCCAAATCAAATGGCATTCTTGTTTGTAAACCTTTGTTCTCCATAATATATTTCAAGTCTTTTACATAAGGGCTAGCTTCACCATACATAAATCTGTCTGAAATAACTTTAGCAGAAGAACCAAGATCTTCCATTAACTGCTGAAAGAATGGCTTCACCTGAGGGTAATATACTTCCATATATTTACCTTCTTCTAATCCAGCTGATTGAGCTGCAATAGCTACAGCATCATCAAAACTACCTAATACGTCTACCAAACCATTTTCTTTAGCTTCAATACCAGACCAAACTCTTCCCGAGGCCACATTCAGTAAAGCATCAATTGACATGTTTCTACCTTCAGCAGCTTTTGAAGTGAAATCTTCATAGCCTTGCTCCACCATATTTTGGATGATTTGCTTTTCATTCTCGTTTAAGCTTCTGGTAACAGTATATAAATCTGAATATTCACCTGTACTTACTCTATCGAAAGTAATTCCTATTTTGGAGTCTAAAAATTTTGATAAGTCAGGAATGATAGAGAAAATTCCAATTGACCCGGTGATGGTATTAGGCTGAGCTACAATAGTATCGCAGGCCATAGCCATATAATAGCCACCTGATGCTGCCACGCTAGACATTGAAGCAATCACAGGCTTCACTTCTTTTGCTAATTTCACTTCTCTCCACATAACGTCAGAAGCCAATGCACTCCCTCCAGGACTGTTAATTCGAATCACAATAGCTTTTATCTTATCATCAAGCCTTGCTTTTCTAATTTCTTTAGCAAATTTGTCGGACCCAATTGATTCAACATCTCCATTACCTGAAACAATATTTCCTTCTGCTACAATAATTGCAATTCTATCAGATTGATAAGATTCGGCCACAAAAGATTTTTTATATTTAGAAATACCCACTGTTGGTATTTCTGCATCTTCAGAAAGGCCAGCCTTCTCACGCATGATTGATAAAACCTCATCGTAATACGCTAAACGTGTAACTAAACCGTACTCCATGGCATCTTTAGGCTCTCTTACCAGAAATTCGTTGGATATTTTAGTTAATTCATTCAGAGGGATATTTCTTGACTCAGCCACGTTTTTCAGTAAATGGCCGTAAACAGAGTTTAATAATTCTCTTATTTGCTGCTTACTCGGCTCACTCATATCTTTTCTAAGGAAGGGCTCTACAGCACTTTTAAAATTACCCACTCTAAAAATTTGTGGCTCAATATTAAGTTTTTCAAAAGTACCTTTGAAGAAGGTAACCTCAGAACTCAAGCCATTAAACTCCAGCATTCCGGCAGGATTTAACAATACTTCATCAGCTATAGAAGCCACATAATAACCACCTTCAGAATACATTTCGGCATAGGCTATAACAGGCTTACCGGATTCCTTAAATTTAGCTAAAGCATTTCTAATTTCTTCTAACTGCGCAAAACCGGCTGCAACAAAAGAAGCATCAAGGTAAACACCTTTAATTTTATCGTCAGTGGCAGCATTCTCCAAAGATTGTAGTATATCTTTTAAACTAACAGGTGCCATTTCCCCTCCAAATACCTGTCCCAATTCGGCAAATGGATTATCCTGGGTCATTTCTACAATAGGTCTGTTAAGGTCTAAGTGCAAATAAGAATTATCGCTAACGGCTACTTCTTCACCAGAGGAGCCAATCCCTATGAGTATGAATAATAAAACAAGGTTGAAAATGATGATCGCTAGAAGCGTTGCAAAAAAGATTTTAAAAAAACTTTTCATAATAATTTTGATTACTTAATAGTAGTTCTTAATGGTATAAATTTGTATTTCAACTGAAATAAAATACAAATTAGAGACAAAAGAGTTATTAAAAAAGAATAATTCTATTTTTGGCAAATGAAACTTATGGATGGGATTTATTTATTACTCGGCACTAATTTAGGAGATAAAGAAAAAAACTTATCAAATGCAATAAACTTATTAGAAAAACATCAAATTAAGGTCGCTAATAGATCTTCTTTATATGAAACAGCAGCATGGGGTAAAACGAATCAACCCACTTTTATAAATCAGGTGATTCAAATAGAAACAGCATTAACACCTCAATTATTACTCGATACTATTTTATCTGTAGAGCTAAAACTAGGACGCATAAGAAAAGAACATTGGGGAGAAAGATTAATTGATATTGACATTCTGTATTACCATAATCAAATAATTGAAACACCTCATTTAAAAATACCTCATCCAGGCATTCCGGACAGAAGATTTACCTTAATTCCTTTGGTGGAGATAGCCAAAGATTATATCCACCCAAAACTTAGGCAAAATCAAGAAATACTTCTTAATAATTGCGAAGATTCTTTAGCCGTAAATAAGATAAATTGACATGTTGATGTGAAACAAATCCTGTATAAAATCAAGTTAAAGTTAGACTAAAAATTCATCCTACTTCATTATGGTAAGCAACACGATGTATTTCAATCGTTTGCTAAGCTTACAATAAGCGATTTCAATAATTTTTATTATATTAATCATAAATTTTAAAACCAAAGACAATGAAAAAATCAGCATTCATTTTTAGCTTTTTGACAATTGTGTACCTGAGCGGATGTGACAGTAACTCAAAATCAGCTAATGAACAAAACAATGAGGATTTAGAAATACAAAATGCAGAGGAAATTAAAGAGAATTCGGAGGACGCGAGAAAATCTGCGGAAGCCTCAGAAAAGGAAATCGACAAACTATTGAATTAAAATTTTAAAAATATGGATACTATTATAAAAATAATAAAGATTAGCTTTATAGGTTTCTTTTTTGCGTTCATCACATTTCCCTCTTTATATGGGCAAGAAAACGCTAATAAAAAAAACAAGGAGGTAGTTCCTGGAAGTCAATCTAATTCGACAGAAATTGATCATGCTAAAAAAAGGTTGAATGAAGATATAGAAAAAACCATTGAAGATGAAAAATTTCTAGAACAGGAACATCAGAATATGCATGATGAAGATATTGCTGATAATGCAAATAATAAGCAGAAAAATAAAAATAAGCATGTTGCTACAGGATATGGCCACATGAAATCTGAGAAAGCACAGAAAAAAATTGAACTTGCTAATACCAATATTGAGCATGCGGAAGAAGCATTATTAAGAGCCGCAGAAAAAATAGCCACAGCTAAAGAAAATCTTCTAGAAGCTCAGAAAAATACTGAGTTAAAAGAAGAGGAAATTAAGATACAAGAGGAAAATATTAAAAAGGCTGAGACAATCTTAAAAAAAGCGAAAGATAAACTAAAGAATGATATAAGATTAATTAATGAAAAATTACAAGAGGCTAATGAACAATAATAGAAATCAACAAGTAATAAAAAAAGGTGCCTAGGGCACCTTTTTTATTATAGTATTATTTTAAAAGGCTAAAAAGCAGACTTAATCTTATCAGCCATATTTTTCAATTCTTCCTCTGAAGGATTTAATTTAGTTTTATTGAAATTTATATCATCCATTTTATTCATAGGAACTAAATGAATATGAACATGTGGTACTTCAAGTCCTATTACTGCCACACCAATTCTTTTACAATCAACTACCATCTTTAGCGCCTTAGCAACAGATTTAGCAAATAATTGTAATCCGGTATAAACATCATCTTCTAAATCAAAAATATAGTCCACTTCCTTTTTAGGTACTACCAATACATGGCCCTCCACTAAAGGGTTAATATCTAAAAAGGCAATGTAATTATCACTTTCAGCCACAATATGGCCGGGTAACTCTCTATTGATTATTTTTGTGAAAAGACTAGCCATTTTTATTTTTATAAACTGATATCTAATATTTCGAATTCCATTTTACCAACAGGTGCCTCTACTTCAGCTACATCTCCTACTTTTTTCCCCATTATACCTTTACCTATAGGTGATTTAATAGATACTCTGCCTGCTTTTAAATCGGCCTCTTCTTCAGAAACCATGGTATATGTAACTTCCATACCATTTTTCTTATTTTTTATTTTCACTTTGGTGAGAAGCCCAACCTTAGAGGTATCTACATCCGACTCCTTAATTACCCTGGCATTACCTAAAACATTCTCCAGCTTGGCAATTTTCATCTCAAGTAAACCTTGAGCATCCTTAGCTGCATCATATTCTGCGTTCTCACTTAAATCTCCCTTATCGCGAGCTTCGGCTATATCTGCTGATGCCCGTGCCCTTCCTTTGGTTCTCAATTCATGAAGTTCATCCTTCATTTTTTGCAAACCCTCTTCTGTATAATATGAAACCTTACTCATCTTGAAAAATATATATGATTTATACAAATAAAAAACGGCACAGTTTTTCATGGGCCGTTTCGATTTTTATTATTATTTATACAAATATACTATATTTTCAGATTGAAAACAAACAAATAAAGCTTACCTATTTACCAATAAGTTCAGGGAAATTCTCTTGTATTTCTTTTAAAATATCATCATCCAATTGAGCCAAATAAAGTGTTTTAACATTTCTGAGTTGGTCTAATGTTAATCCTTCAACCCCTTTTAAATTTGCTTTATACAAGCTGGCTTCATCAAAGTTAGCGCCAGTTACATGGCAATTACTGAGGTCGGCTTCCATAAGGAAGGCATTTTTAAAGTTTGCTTTAATAAGGAAGGCATTTTTAAAGTTTGCTTTTATCAAAAAGGCATCTTTAAAGTTAGCACCGTTGGCATAGGCACCAACAAAAGAGCTCTGATTTAATTTAGCATTTTCAAAATTGGTTTGGTTGGCTCGTATATCTTTAAAATTACAATCAATTGCATTGCAATGGCTGAAATTAGCTGAATTAACATTGGAACCCTCCAAATTGATATGGTTCATATTAGTTTTGGTCAGATAACAATCGACTAAATTAATAATGTTTATTTTATGCCGATTTAGCCTTTTTATATTACCCACTGTTCTAAAAGCTGCTTCTTCTGATTCCCATTGCCTGAAATCGTCTATTTCATCCTGATACATGCGGATGCGTAATCTTTTTTCCCCTGTTTCACGCAACCAGAATATTAAAATCCCAATAATGGCCAAATCGAAAAGCATCCCATGTGCTTCTGCTAATACTTCTTTAAAAAAGTCCTTGAAATTATTGATGTAATAGGGAGCACTTAATCCTAAAACTAAAACTGCCAGCAGTAAAAGCACAATAAAAGATGTGAGAACAGGATTCTCAAGAATATCTTTAATTTTCTCCTCTATTTTAACAAAAAAGTATTTCATTTAAGCGGGCTATTGTATTTAAAATACAATGCAATACTAATACTAAGTTAGTTCAGTTTCACTATACGTGTAATTTATTCACTAAAAATCACTAATTTTATCAATCATTTTTTTTATTTTCACTACAAGAATTTCATTTATTTTAAAGTAAGATTCGTTAGTCCAACCTGCTACATGAGGAGTTAAAACTACTTGTGGCAACTGGATTAGCTCATCAAACACCAATCGGTCTTTATCAGTCATTTTATTGATTTTCTCATTCTCAAGCACATCCAATGCTGCTCCTTTTAAAGTACCATTTTTCAATAAAGCCACTAAATCCCTCAAGGGCAATACCTCTCCCCTTGAAGAATTAATCAGAAAATCTAATTTCTTGAATTCACTTAAAAATTGACTACTAATCAAATTTTTGTTTTCTTTATTTAATGGGATATGTATACTGAATATTTGAGTCCTTTCTTTCAATTCCTTTAAAGAAACTTCTTTCACATGTTGATTAGAAAATCCAGTTTTCTCATTATCGTAGGCAATAATTTCTACACCAAAACTTTGCAATCTTTTCGCAAAAGCTTCTCCCATATAGCCATATCCTAACAAACCAACAGTTTTACCTTTCAACTCCACCCCTCTATTACCTTCTCTTTCCCAAATTCCTGAACGCACTTCCCTGTCAGCTATATGAATTTTATTTAAAAGTGTTAATAAAATCCCCACACAATGTTCTGCCAAAGCATCTCTATTACCTTCCGGTGCATTAATTAAGGCTATATTTCTATCTCCCATCACCTTCATATCTACATTATCGATACCCGCACCAGCTCTGGCTACAAATTTTAGTTGATTACCATTTTCCAACAATTCAGCATCAACAGGTGTTTTACTTCGAACAATTAAACCCTGATACTGTGGTATTATTTTAAGTATTTCATCTCTATCTAAGTCTGGTTTGTAATCATATTCAACTGCAATATTTTCCAACATTGCATGAATACTCTCATGCATTTTATCAATTATTAATACTTTCATTTTATTAACCGTAGTACAAAAGATGAGCGACTGAAAAATACACCAATAACCCAAGTAAATCATTGGCTGTCGTAATAAACGGACCAGCTGCCAT
>JBBSPJ010000201.1:0-8295 GCA_038258905.1 Cytophagales bacterium | reverse complement strand
GTTCATGAAATTTTAGAAACAGGGTTTGATCAGTCTCCTATGTTTAATGGGAGAATTAAAGGATTAGGTCCACGATATTGCCCTTCTATTGAAGATAAAATTAACCGTTTTGCTGAAAGAGATAGACACCAAATATTTGTAGAGCCAGAAGGATGGAATACTGTTGAAATATATGTGAATGGATTCTCTACCTCATTACCAGAAGAGGTACAGTTCAAAGCTATCCGAGAAATAGAAGGTTTCAAGCATGTTAAAATGTTTAGGCCTGGCTATGCAATTGAATATGATTTCTTTCCACCCACTCAATTAAATATAACGCTAGAAACAAAACTGATTGAAAACCTTTATTTTGCCGGGCAAATCAATGGGACTACAGGATACGAAGAGGCGGCTTGCCAAGGATTAATGGCAGGAATTAATGCGCACTTAAAAATCAATAATAAGGAGCCCTTTATACTTAATAGATCTCAGGCATATATTGGTGTATTAATAGATGATCTAATAAATAAAGGTACAGAAGAACCTTATAGAATGTTTACTTCCAGGGCTGAACACCGAATTCTTTTAAGGCAAGATAATGCTGATATAAGATTAAGTCCACTGGGTTACAAAATAGGACTGGCGCAAGAAGACCGATTGAGGAAAGCAGAAGCTAAGCAAGAAAGTATCGAAAAAATTGTTGCCGACTTGAAGCTGCTTAAAGTGAAACCTAATGATATTAATGAGGAATTAAAGAGATTTAAATCAGCACCAATTAAAGAAACAACCACTGCATATAATATATTAAAAAGACCCGAAATAACCTTTAAAGAATTGAAGGAGCTCGAAAAAGAATTAGGTAATTACATTTCGAGTTATCATCAATCAATATTGGAGGCCTCAGAGATAGGTATAAAATACGAGAGCTATATTGAGAAAGAACATCAACTAGCTGAGAAGATCATTCATTTAGATGAACTGATTATAAAAGACACAATAGATTTTACAGATATACCTGCATTATCCACTGAAGCAAAGGAAAAATTTAAGAAGATAAAACCAAAAACCTTAGGGCAAGCTTCAAGAATAAGTGGAGTGAGTCCTGCAGACGTATCCATACTAATGGTGTATTTAGGAAGATAATTATGTACGAAAAATTAACTGAATGCCCTGTTTGCGGAGGAAGTAATATCACAAACCACAAAGTTGTTGTTGACCACTCCGTCAGCAAAGAAAGCTTTGTTATTACAATTTGTGAAGGCTGTCAATTTCAATTTACCAATCCGCGCCCTATAGATAAAGAAATAGGGAAATATTATCAATCTGATAATTACATATCTCATAGCAATAAAAGTAATTCCCCTATTAATTTGCTGTATAAACTTGCAAGGCGATTTGCCATAAAAAGTAAACTCAAATTAATTAATGCTATAGCAAAAAACGAAAAAGGTAGGATTTTGGACTATGGATGCGGTACGGGATATTTTTTAAGATCGATGAAAAAAGATGGCTGGAATATTGTAGGGATAGAACCAAATGCTAAAGCAAGAGAATTGGCGGAAGCAAATACTGGAGAGGAAATACAAGAAGATATCACATCTTTGAATATGAAGAACAAAAAATTTAACGTGATTACATTATGGCATGTTTTAGAGCATGTACATAATCTTAATGAAACAGTTGCGACATTAAAGTCTATGTTAAAGGAAAAGGGTAAAATTATTATAGCAGTCCCCAATATATCGAGTATGGATAATGAGATATACAAAGAAGACTGGGCATCATACGATGTACCACGACATCTGTATCATTTTGATCGCGACTCTATGAAGACGCTTATGCTAAAACATGGATTAAAGGTGAAAAAAACATATCCGATGAGATTAGATGCCTATTATATAAGCCTACTAAGCGAAAAATATAAAACTGGAAAAAATAACTATATAAAATCAGCCTTAAATGGCTATAAATCAAATACTTACGCTAAAGATAACAAGGAAAATTACTCTAGTTTGATATACGAGATTAAGAAATGAAGAAATACATAATCCCTACCCTAATAATAATTATAATCTATGCCTGTGCCACAGTACAGTCGCCCGTAGGAGGAGAGAAGGACACTATCTCCCCAGAATTAGTCTCATCAACACCAAATCATCAAAGCCTCAACTTTAAAGGCAAAGAAATAACTCTCCTTTTTAGCGAATGGATGAAAGTAGAAAATCTACAAAAAGAACTCATCATTACCCCAAGGTCGAAAATAGAGTACAAGCATCTACTCAAAAAACAACTATTAACTATTACTTTGGAAGAACCGCTAGCTGACTCTACAACCTATACTTTAAATTTTCGCAAATCATTAAAGGATATCACTGAAGGAAATTTATGGGAAAACCCTGTTTTAGCTTTTAGTACAGGCTCATACTTAGATTCTATGGAGGTTAAAGGTAAAGTAATGATGATACTTAACAAGGAACCAGCAAAATCCTTTACAGTGGCTCTTTACGATACTAAGTACGATACAGCAAATTTGAGACAAGGCGAACCTGTATATTTTACTACCACTAATGATAAGGGAGAATATAAATTACAGAACCTCAAACCAGGCAAATACCTACTTTACGGATTTCAAGATGCAAATAACAACCTAAAAAATGAACCTGGATCAGAGGCCTATTCATTTTATCCGACTAGCTTAGATTTATATGATTCCATTCCTGATATCAACATGGAAGCTTATAAAAGCAATGAGGATACATTGAAACTAAAAAAATCGTCTCCAACAGGTAGTGATTTTGTTATAGACTATAATAAGGGCTTATTAAATTATAGAATTACAGATATTAACAACCCGGGTAGCTATGTGTTTGCCAACGATGAGGAGCAAGCCAAAAGCATTAGAATCTATTTAAGTAATTTTAGAAATATTGGATTTAATACAGATTCATTACCAATCCAAGTAGAAGCATTTGACTCGATAGGAAATGAGAGGACAGATACAGTATATGTAAAATTTAGAGAAAGTAGCATAAAGTCTGAAGACCTAAAAATTTTACAAATGCCCAAAAAAGATATACTTCCGGGCGATCAAGAGTTTGCCATTAGCCTTAACAAACCAGCATATGAAATAAATACTGATTCAATCTATATCAAATACGATTCAGTATTAATTAAAAATATAACATTGGCAGATATAAAACTATCAACCAATAAAAAGAGGGTAATTATCAATACCGAGATCTTAAAACAAAAAATTGATAGTATAGATAATAGAAGAAAGCAAATAACCGATAGTATCGCAGCCTTACCAAAAGATACTACCAATACGAAAGAAACCAAAGAACCGAACTCGGAGGAAGGCCAAAAAGAAAGTACAAATTTACAAGCAAAAGGACAGTCTACAGTTAAGGGTGGCGCAGAAGGAAAGAAAAACTCCGGAAAGAAAATAATAAGAGGATTACATTTATACGTAGGTAAAGCAAGTTTTATTGGTATAGAAGGAGACTCAAGCGCAACAAATAATGTAGTTTTCCAATTCAAAAAAGAAGAAAATTATGGTACTATTGAAGGGAAAATAATAGGTGGCGATTCAACAGACTACATTATTGAGTTACTAGATAATAAATATAATGTAGTTGATACCCTATACAATAAGGATGAATATACTTTTACTTATGTAAAACCCGGAGACTACTATTTAAGAGTGATAATAGATGCTAATGGAAACAAAAAATGGGATTCCGGAAACGCACTAACTCTGAAACCACATGAGGAAATAATTTATCTGGACGAACAATTTCCAGTACGAACAAACTGGATAGTCAGCGATAAAAACATTGTGTTAACAAGGGAAGAAATTGTGGATAAAGAGTAAAAACATGTGGAGTTACCAACATCTATTCACAACCATATGCATTAACTAGGTAACATCTTAGTAAAACATAAGATAACTCGGGGATAAATAAGCATAAAATTTTATTTACCCACAGCATAAAAAATAAAAAATTAGTAAGAGGAGTTATTAACATAGTAGATACAAAATGTTAATTCACTATAAATTAAAACATTAAAAGTTAATAAAGATAAAACAAACATCAACTTTATAAACATTCATATTAAACTAATATTAAAAGAAAAGTTTTCAACATATCCACAGCCTTAATAATTAATAATAGTTTAATTAATAGATATATAATATAATATAGGTGTGTGGATTCTGTGGATAAAATCAGCAGTGAATTAAAAAAGCTTAAAAATGAAAAAGATTTTTCTAATAACTCTCATTATTATTACCTGCGCGGCATTAACGGTAAGTGCACAAAATACTAGTGAAATTGCCCTGGCAAATGAATATTATAGACAAGGGGAGTTAGATAAAGCACTGGAATTATTCGAGAAGTTAGCTGAAAAACCTCAAAATATAAATTATATCCACAATAATTACCTTGAACTGCTTGAAATCAAACAGCTTACAGAAGAAACAGAAAAATATTTATTAAAGATAAATTCGATTTTTAAAAATAACATCAGCTTTGACGTTGACATAATAGACTTTTATTTATACACATCTGACAGTGCTAAAGCGGATCAATTTTATAAAAAGCTGGAAGAAAAAGTACTTAAGCAGGTAAATAATATGGTACAACCTGCGGCTCAATACCTGGTTAATAAACAACATAATGCCTATGCGGAAAGAATATACCTTGCTGCTAGAGGCACAGTGAACGACCCAATTATTTACAGTTTACAATTGGCTAACTTATACAGATATTCTAATGAAAAGGATAAAATGATTAGAGAGTATATGGCATTTGGCTCTGAACGCCCTAATCAGCTACGATATGTAAAAAATATGTTACAGCTCTCACTTACCGAGAGAGAGGATTTAGAATCATTTATAGGTTATTTAATGGATAAAACACAAAAAGAACCTAATAATGATATTTACAGTGATATGTTGATTTGGGCAAACTTACAAGTAAAAAACTTCTATGGTGCCTTTATTCAAGCCAGAGCCATAGATAAAAGAGCGGGTTTAGCTGGGGAAAATAGCATTGAGATTGGCATGTTAGCTTTTGAAAATGAGGAATATGAAACTTCTTCAAGAATTTTCCAGTATTTGGTAGACGCTTATCCTGATTCACGAAACTTCATTTACACTAAAAGGATGCTCATTGAGAGTAGAGAAAATATTGTTAAAAGTACCTTTCCTATTGATACTACCGCTATTAGAGAATTAGTAAAATCTTATGATCAGTTAATAGCAACCATGGGATTATCATATAATACTTTGGAAGCGTATAGACAGAAGGCGATGCTACATGCTTTTTACCTAAACGAGACGCAAAAAGCCATCGAAATATTCAATAAAATCATCAGCTTTAATAATGCCGATCCTGATTTAATATCACAAGTAAAATTAGATTTGGGAGATATTTATATAATTACGGGAGAGTCGTGGGAATCTGTGCTTTTATATTATCAGGTAGAGAAAGCTAATAAAAACAATGCTATTGGTGAAATGGCAAAATTTAAAAATGCTAAACTATCATTCTACAAAGGAGACTTTAAATTAGCACAGGAACATCTGGATATCCTTAAAAATGCAACCAGGAAAGAAATTGCTAATGACGCCATGGATTTAAGCATATTGATAAAAAATAACACCATACTAGACTCAACTCAACAAGCATTAATTGATTATGCAAATATAGAACTTTTGCTGTACCAAAATAAAAGAGAAGAAGCTATTCGTAAATTAGACAATTTAGTTATTACCTATGAAGAACATCCTATTTTAGATAATTTGTATTGGTTAAAAGCAAGAATACATAAAGAAAATGGAGAGTATGAAAAGGCGACCAATTTGTTAGTTAAAATAGCCAACGATTTGCCTTATGGTATTTTAACTGATGATGCTCTTTTTGAAATGGCTAATATTTACGAAAAACTTGTAGGTGACGAAACCAAAGCAAAAGAGCTTTATCAACAACTAATGGTAGAATATCCAGGAAGTATATTTGTTGCAGAATCCAGAAAAAAATTCAGAATACTAAGGGGTGATTATATTAATTAAATTAAAAGAGCAAATCTGTTAAATTTATAAATTCGTGAGAATCACCTAAATAATTGAAAAATAATACGGATAAAATGAAATGATTTCATTATTTGGTATCTTTTTCATAATTTTTCTGTAAATTTTAAAAAAAACCTCATGGAACCTACCAGACTTTTTGATTTACTAGAATATCAATTAACAAAAAATCCTTTAGCGGATGCCTTAGCCTACAAAGAAAAGGATGTATGGACTAAATATAGCACCCAGGAAGTAATTGATATAGTGAATGCAATTTCTCGTGGATTCTTGGCGCTGGGTTTAGATAAGGGTGATAAGGTTGGGATAGTTTCAAACAACAGACCGGAATGGAATTTTATAGATTTGGGTTTACAACAGATTGGTGCCATTAGTGTGCCCATGTACCCCACTATCACTGAAAAGGATTATAAATTCATCTTTGAGGATTCTGACTTACAATATGTTTTTGTATCAGACTTCGATTTATATAGCAAAGTAAAAAAGGCTGCGGCAGGTATAGACCGTATTAAAAAGGTTTATTCATTTGATGAATTACCTAATGTAGCACATTGGACAGAGGTAAAAACCTTAGGAGAATCACAGTCAAAAGACCTTAATGTCTTTAGATCGCAGGTACTACCCGATGATTTGGTTACTTTGATTTATACATCCGGCACAACCGGTAATCCTAAGGGTGTTATGCTCACACACCACAATATTTTAAGTAATGCCATTTCCGTGGGGGAGAATTTACCAAAGGATCTGGGAATAGTAAGAAGCCTGAGTTTTTTACCCATTTGTCATATTTTCGAGAGGACAAGCATCTATTTCTATTTGTATCGTGGTATTTCAGTGTATTATGCAGAAAGCTTAGAAAAAATTGGTGATAACCTGAAAGAGGTAAAGCCACAAATGTTCACAACAGTTCCCCGTTTATTGGAAAAAATATATGACAAAATTGTGGCAAAAGGAACCGAACTTACGGGTATTAAAAAGCAATTATTCTTTTGGGCATTGAATCTAGGTCATCAATATGATAGGCAGAAAAACCAGGGGTTCTGGTATGATTTCCAGTTAAAGCTAGCAAATAAAATTATTTTTAGTAAATGGAGAGAAGCAGTGGGCGGTGATATCAAAATAATTGCATCAGGCGGTGCAGCGCTTCAACCACGCTTAGCTACTATCTTCTGGTCTGCTCAAATTCCTGTTTTGGAAGCGTATGGTTTAACAGAAACTTCACCGGGAATTGCCTTCAACAGATATAACAAAGAAGATATGCGTATTGGCACGGTTGGTCCGGCTATGGAAGGCATAGAAATAAAAATTGCAGAGGACGGTGAAGTACTTGCCAAAGGACCGAATATTATGAAAGGCTATTACAATCAGCCTGAAAAAACCGCGGAAGTGATTGATAAGGATGGCTGGTTTCATACCGGGGATATTGGTGAAATGATAGAAGGCAGGTTTCTAAAAATTACCGATCGGAAAAAGGAAATGTTTAAAACATCAGGGGGCAAATATATTGCTCCGCAGCTAATCGAAAATAAATTAAAAGAATCCACATTTATTGAGCAAGCCATGGTGGTGGGTGACGGACAAAAATTTCCTGGAGCCTTGATAGTTCCTAACTTTGAAGTTTTGAAAGATTGGTGTAAGCACAAAGGAATTTCTTATTCCTCCGATAAGGAAATGATTAAAGAGGAAAAAGTAATTTCAAAACTTAATAAAGAAATAGAGAAAGCTAATAACCAATTTGCTCAATGGGAAAAAATTAAAAAAACCACCTTTATGCCTGCTTTATGGACAGTGGAAGCCGGAGAATTAACAGCTAAACTGAGCTTAAAAAGGAAAATTATTTCACAAAACTATCAAAACGAGATTTTAAAGATTTATCAAGGCTAAATTTGTGATAATTCGCATTAAAAACCTTTATTTTACCTAACATTTTTGTGTTTTTGGGGTATACTACAGTATACTGATAATTTAATAATTATGAAAAACACACTCATTGTCTTATCAATTTTCATTTTTTTGCAATTTAGTTATGCTTGTTCTGCAAATATTGGAAAAGAAGAAGATCCTACCACTAAAGTTAAAACAGTAACTATAGCAGAAGGGCTTGACTCTCCCTGGGGAATGGCATGGCTTCCAGATGGAAGGATGCTCGTAACAGAAAGAAAAGGAGATATCATAATTATTAAAAATGATAAACTAACAGGGGAGAAATTATCCGGAGTACC
>JBBSPJ010000200.1:0-8396 GCA_038258905.1 Cytophagales bacterium | reverse complement strand
CCATTCCTTTTGTCAGATTTATCAAATTAACCTATATTAGAAGTGATTCTATTGTTTCTAGGGTTTTTAATCGTGAGACAATAACTAATATATCTCAAAAATTTATATAACTAAGCCAAAGCCATGAGGCCATTTATTTTAATAGTCTTTTTGATTTTATCCAATCTTCTTGCAGTAAATTCATTTGCCCAGGAGGCTACGAATAAAAACTTGGTATCGGAACAATTATCCCCGATAGGCACTGGATTTGGAATGTTAAAGTTATATAACAGAAAAATTCAAGAGGTATTATGTGATGAAATTTCAGATTTTCAAATTATACAATTTATGTCGCAACCATCTCTTGGTAAAGAAAGCGTGTTAGCAATAGAAATTGAGAAAAATGACGAAGTTAATAAGTTTAGTATAGTATATCACCAATCGAGCTCAAGCATTTGGAGTTCAGTAATAAATAATAGAAAAGATAAAATAGTAGTGGAAAAATACAGGAAAATAATCCTTGAAAAAGATGCTTTGAAAATTTCGCAATTATATAACTCTGCACTTTCCAAGGTTTGTCAAAACAGCGAATCAGGGCTTGATGGAAATACTTATATTTTTTCAAACATGGCTTATTCAGGTAAAGTTTGGGTTGGAACAAATTTAAATCCAGAAAATAAATTGCACCGTCTTATTTTGTTAAGTCATGAGTTTGAAGAATTAACAAAAGATCCAGGTGATGTTTTCAAATTGGATGATGTATTAGTTCAGGAAATAGAAGAACTTAAGAGCAAATTCGATTAATTTTTATGAACTTTAATCAAAATCTGATGTATAGAAGTTATTTTCCCTTTTATCAATAACTACATTTCACCGGGAGAATTTTGTCAATTATACTTAACGCGGATGATAAGGCTCTTCTCTTTTAATAAAAACCCTTACCCGTTTAATCCTTTTATTATCTACTGAAACAGCTGTAAATACGTACTTCTTAAAATTAATTTTTTCTCCGGCACGCGGTAATTTACTATTAATTTCAAGTAACAAACCACCAATGGATTCACTCTCTCCTTTTACCTCATCAAAATAAGAAGGATCTTCACTTATGATTTTTCCAAAGTCGTTTAAGGAAGTTTTGCCTTCAAAAACATAGGTATTTTCATCTAATTTATTGTAGGCGATATCAAAATCTTCATCAAATTCATCGCTAATTTCTCCCACAATTTCTTCAATAACATCTTCCAGAGTAATTAAACCTGAAGTACCACCATATTCATCTACCACAATGGCCATATGAACACGTTTCTCCTGGAAATCTTTCAATAAACTATCTACTTTTTTCGATTCGGGCACAAAAAAACCGGGTCTCAATAATTTTTGCCATTCAAAATGTTCATCCTGATCAATATAAGGTAAGAGATCTTTCACATAAAGAATACCCTCTATTTTATCTATCGTATCACGATATACCGGTAATCTGCTAAAGCCATTTTTGTTAATTTGATCCATTAAAACATGGTAGTCTTCATCAATATCAAAAGCAGTAATATCTATACGAGATTTCATCACCTGCCTCACTGATAAAGTGCCAAAGTTCACAATGCCCTTTAAAATACCCCTCTCTTCATCGGTAGTTTCATGGTTAGAGGTAATTTCAAGTGCCTGGTGTAATTCATCTACAGATATATTAAAACCTTTTTGTTTTACCCGCTTTTCTATAATGTTACTGATAGACATTAAGGCCCAGGTTATGGGTGTGAAGAATTTACCGGCTGCAATTAAGAAAGATGACATTCTTGTAGCAAAGCTTAAATTATTCTGGTTGGCATATACCTTAGGGACTATTTCGCCATAGAATACAATCAAAAAAGTAACCACTGCCGTAAGAATCACCACTAAAAGCCCTTCTGTTTCTTTGGTGCCTACAATTTCCCAGGTGATAAAAGTAGAGAGCGTTACAATAGCTACATTGATGAAATTATTAAGGATTAGAATGGTAGCCAGTAGCTCCTTAGGATTCTTTAGGAGCGTTATAATATTCTGTTCCTTGTGGTTATTGCTATTCTTGCATTTCGCTAAATCCTCGTGAGAAAGAGAGAAAAAAGCTACTTCTGATCCCGAAATCAAGGCCGACATCATTAAAAGCAAAACAAGCAAAGCACCGTTCAGAATATAGAACCAATTTGGGGTCCAATCCAATATGCTTGCAATTAATAAGAAACTAGGGAGAGGGTCGTCCAATTTATGTTATATCGTTAAGTTTTTAAAATGGAAGATCATCCATTTCGCTGTCCGTATTTGGGGTTTGTGCTGCACCAGATGAAGTTTCCTGCATCTTACCTGAACTTGGCTCATTATTATTATTACTATTTGAAGAATAATCCTGGCCACTGTCGTCACTATTTCTCTTACCTCCTAACATGGTCATTTGATCGCCCACTACTTCGGTAGTATACCTTGTAACGCCATCTTTTTCCCATGATCGGGTTCTTAATTTACCTTCAATATAAACGCTATCACCTTTTTTGAGGTACTTTTCTGATATATCTGCCAGTCCTCTCCAAAGCACAATATTATGCCATTCAGTCTGATCCACTTTTTGGCCGTTTTTATCCTTGTAAGATTCAGTGGTAGCGATAGAAAAATTGGCTACTGAAGCTCCATTATCTAAATGACGTACTTCCGGGTCTTTGCCTAAATTACCAATTAAAATTACTTTATTAACTCCGCTTGCCATGTTGATAAGATTTTTGGTTCTAAAAAAATTAAGACTACTATCTACAAAAGATACTATAGATTGCAAAGGTAGAGACTTATTCGCTTATTTTAAAATTACTCAATTAATTCTTCCTTTCAAATATTTATTTACTAATATCGGTTTAGGCAACTCTTCAATCTCTGAAAAATCATAGAAATTGAGTGTTTTACCACTTAAGTCCGAAGACTTGTCGATGTAAATTTCTACAAATCTGGCCTCAATTCTTTGATGAGTTAAAACATGCTGGATGGGTGGAGAGATATTAACCACCTTACTTAAAGGGTTTATTTCCTTCACAAATTCTGTAATTTCCTCTTCATTTAAAGGCTCTTGTTTTTCAATTAGGTCGAAATCAAACAGACCTTGCCAAATATCTTTAGGGCCTCTTTTTTTCATAGCTAATTGATTATTTTGCTCCCAAACTAAATAATAAAAAAATCTCCTGGTAATTTTAATTTTCTTTTCCTTAACGGGGAGCTGTTTTTGCAAGCCCCTTTCTCTGGCAATACAACCTGTAGCCAAAGGACAAATCAAGCAAGCAGGATTACTAGGGGTGCAAATGGTAGCACCTAATTCCATCATGCCCTGATTAAATAAATCCGGATTGTTATGTGGAATTAACGTTTCGGCAGTTTCAAAAAATGTTTTAAAACTTTTAGTATCGGCAATATTTAAATCAATATTAAAAAGACGAGCTAAAACCCTGAAAACATTCCCATCTACTACAGGTACTGGTTTTTTAAATGCAAATGAAGCTATTGCAGCGGCCGTATATTTTCCAATACCTTTTAATTTAAGTAGATCAGAATATTCCTGTGGGAAAATACCATTATGATTTTCTGCCACCTCTTGTGCACAGATATGTAAATTTCTAGCGCGTGAATAATAGCCTAAGCCTTGCCATAACCTTAGCACTTGATCTTGAGGGGCTTTAGCTAAATCAAATACTGTGGGATATTTTTCCACAAACTTTTCATAGTAAGGTAATCCTTGAGCCACCCTGGTTTGTTGAAGGATGATTTCGGACAGCCAAATTTTATAAGGATCCCTCGTTTCTCTCCACGGTAATTTCCTTAGATGCTTTTGATACCATGATATAAGAAGAGAAGATAAACTTTCCTGCATTTTTGATGATTTAACCTATAAAATATAAAATATCACCAAATTGTTTAAAGTTAGAGATCAAATACTATTACAACTAGGAACAATACAATTGTTTGATAATTAATTGGTTATAATATCATATTCCAAGTGAAACTGTAATATATTTCGGTGAATTTACTTTTAAATTCAAAAATGTAGAATTACATTTGCCCTCCCAAAATAATTGGGACTTAATTTTTTTTAATTACCATAAATATAAAATAGCGTGACTAAAGCAGACGTGATAACCGAAATTTCTGAAAAAACAGGAATAGACAAAGCAGATGTAACAGCAACTGTTGAGGCATTTTTTACAGTAGTAAAAGACTCAATGGCTGACGGAGAGAATATTTACGTTAGAGGCTTTGGAAGCTTTGTAAATAAAAAAAGAGCAAGAAAAATTGCTCGTAACATTTCAAAAAATACTGCTATAGTAATAGAAGAACATTTTGTTCCTAGCTTTAAGCCTTCAAAAGTATTTGTCGAAAAAATTAAAACTTCTGATAAAATTAAAGAAGCTGTTTAAGTTTTAGCTTTTATGCTCAAATCAAGAATAATAATTCTAGTTATTGCCATTATTTTAGTGATAGGACTATTCCTACTCCCTAAAATTGTGGTGGATAATGAAAATGAGCAATTAGCAGAGGCTGATTCTGCTGAGGTTAGCAATGAAACTACTCCTAAAAATGATGTTGGTACCAACGCCCAACACCAATCAGGGATTACAGAAGAAATGCAGCAGCAGATTAACAGCCTAAGAAATAGTTACCTTTCAGCAGAAAGCGAAGAAAAAAGTGCTATATTTGCAGATTCTTTGGCTGTTTTATTCAAAGAGGCAAGCAAATTAGATAGTGCTGCAAAATATACAGAGTTAGCTACCAATAATTTAGAGGCAGTTGGTGATGCGTATTATGATGCGTTTTCTTTTGCGGTAGATGCCCAGAAAGCTAATGAATTAGGCGAAAAAGTGAGGTTTTACTATCAAAAGTTATTATCAAATGACGCTAGTAGATTAGATATTAAAACCAAAATAGCCATGACTTACGTTTCAACAGATAACCCTATGTCGGGAATTATGATGTTACGGGAAGTATTGGAAAGTGATCCAAATAATGAGGATGCCTTATTTAATTTGGGAGTGTTGTCTATTCAATCAGGACAATATAAAAATGCGATTGAAAGATTTGATCAACTATTGAAAAATCATCCTGACAATGAGCAGGCAATGTTTTACTTAGCATTAAGTTATTTCAATGATGGACAGAGGCCAAAAGCCAAAGCGCTATTTGAGAAAATTAAGAATACGAGTAATGATGAACAGGTGTTAGCAGCTGTTGAGAGTTACTTAAATGAATTAGAATAATATTGTTTAACAAAAAATTTAAAAATTATGCCTTGCGGTAAAAAAAGAAAAAGACACAAGATTTCAACCCACAAAAGAAAGAAAAGACTAAGAAAAAACAGACATAAGAAGAAGTAATATACTTCTTCTTTAATGTATTTTAAATGGAGTCTAAATGGCAATTGCTTGAGAATCTAAATATATCGTTTGATGTTTAACACCAAACGTTCATCTCTAGTGTATTTGTCTTATGATTCTTGCAAATAATACAGTTTTTACTAGTTTTCACTTTAAATTTTGAGCTTTGAGCAATGAATTAATCATTAATTCAACTCAAAATGGAAGCCGTATTGCCCTTCTGAATGATAAAAATCTTGTAGAGATTCATTACGATAATAAGGAGGAACAATTTAGTGTAGGTGATATTTATTTAGGTACAGTACGCAAAGTAATGCAGGGTTTAAATGCTGCATTTGTTGACGTAGGTTATGAAAAAGATGCATTTTTGCACTACCACGATTTAGGACCTAAAATAAATTCATTACTTAAATATACTAAATCAGCCACTACTCGTAGTAATACTTCTTACAAGTTAAGTAAGTTCAAGCTTGAACCGGAGATCGATAAGTTCGGTAAAATATCTCAGGTTTTAGCCAGAAATAAGCAGATTTTGGTTCAGGTTATAAAAGAACCTATTTCTACTAAGGGCCCCAGGCTATCATGTGAGTTGTCACTTCCAGGCAGATATTTGGTTTTAGTACCATTCGCCAACGGAATTAGCATTTCAAAAAAGATATCCAGTAGTGACGAGCGAAAGCGACTTACCAGATTGATATCTTCTATTAAGCCTGAAAACTTTGGTGTAATTATCCGTACAGTTGCGGAAGGTAAAGAAGTAGCCGAATTGGATACTGACCTTCGCAACCTATTGGAAACATGGGAAAATGGAATGAAAAAACTTCCTAATGCCCAAGCCAAAGATAAAATTATAGGCGAGGTAGGTAGAGCCTCTTCCATTCTAAGGGATATGTTGAATGAAACATTCGATAATATTCATGTAGATGATGAAGAGATTTATGACGAAATCAAATCTTTTATCCATAAAATGGACCCGAGTAAAGAAAAAATACTTAAACTTTACAACGGAAAAAATAAAATATTTGAACATTTTGGCATTGAAAAACAGCTTAAATCTTTATTTGGGCAGTCAGTAAATGTTAAAGGTGGTGGTTACCTTATCATAGAACACACAGAAGCACTACATGTGATTGATGTGAACAGTGGTAATAAATCCAGCACCGAGGAGAGTCAGGAAAATACTGCACTTAATACAAATATTGAGGCAGCCAAGGAAATTGCTCGTCAGCTTAGGTTAAGAGACATGGGTGGTATCATTGTGGTCGATTTCATCGATATGAAAAACCCTGAAAATAAGAAGCTTATTTTCAAGAACATGAAGGAATTCATGGGTGAAGATAGGTCTAAGCATACAGTTCTTCCATTGTCTAAGTTTGGGTTAATGCAAATAACCCGACAAAGAGTTAGACCTGAGTTGAATATAGTAACCCAGGAGAAGTGTCCTACCTGCAATGGTACCGGTAAAATTATGGCTTCTATTTTAGTATCAGATAAATTAGAAGAAGATTTAGAGCATTTAATTCTAAAGCAGAATGAAAAGTCAATCGCAATCGCTTTACATCCTTTCTTGTATTCTTTTTATACCAAAGGCTTTATTTCGATGAGAGTTAAGTGGTTTTTCAAATATGGTAAATGGATTAAGCTTATTGAAGACTCTTCTTTAGCCATAACAGAGTATCATTTCATGAACTCACTTGAGGAGATGATAGAATTAAACTGATAGAGTATAAAATATAATAATTACGTTGAGCCTCCTTGGAAATAGGGAGGCTTTTCTTTTATATACCCTTTTATATCTATCGATTTGGCCTGTTCATCTAACTTTATTTTTAGAAATCAAAAAAGCGTTATCTTTGTAGATTATTGTACTTTTTATATATGCTATCAAGTCATAACAAATATTTTATTATTTTATTATTTGTTTTTTGCTTTTTTTTAAATCCCCAAGCCAATTCACAAAACAGTATAATTTACAAAGACTCGATCAATATTAAGAATTTTGATGGCTCCTTATATAGAGGAAGCTCTTTCAATTATGTTGTAGTAGAAAATGAGGAAGGTATTCTATTTATTGGGAATGAAAACGGACTGTTGGAGTTTGATGGTGCATCCTGGCAATTACATCAAAGTGATAATTTCTCTCCAGTAACAAATATCGAAATAGTTGGAGATAAAATATATACAGTAGGTACCGATGAGATTGGCTATTTCCAAAGAGTAGCTAATGGAGAAATGAAGTATACTTCTATACGTGACAAAAGTAGTATTACTGATGTTATGCGGTTATTCTATTTTATTAATGAGGTAGAGGGTAAAATTTACTTTAATTCATACGAGCATTTTTTGGTATGGGATGGCGAATTATTAAAGGAAATTAAAGTTGGTGAATCGCATTCCTTTAAAATTGGTAATCAGTTATTAATATCTATTTTTGGAAAGGGTTTAGCTATACCAGACGGTGATACGGTAAGATATGTTAATACCGATTTTAAATTTAAGAATGATGCTGCATTTGCAATGGAGCAAAATAGCAAGGGAGAGTGGTTGATATTTACCTCTGAATCTGGATTCTTCAAATTGGATACAACCGATTATTCAACTACACCATGGGAAGGCGAGATTAATGATTACTTTCTTCAAAAGGACAAATATTTATTTGATGCGAAACCTCTAAGGGATTCACTATTTATAGCTAGTTCATTCACTCAAGGGGTCCTCATTTTTAATGAGGCCGGAAAAATTTTACATCAATATGATGAAAAAAGTGGATTAAGCACAAAATACAACAATCTACCAATGTTTGATAGGAGGGGGAATGTGTGGTTGGCCAACGAATTAGGCCTCGATTATATGAAATGGTTTAATCCGGAAGAAGTTTTTTCTTTTAACCCAAAAACAATACCGTCCTAAATAAAAGAGAGGGGTTTAAGTTTTATCCCAAAATATTAATTTTGGGTTGACACAAAAACCAAAAACCCCTCATGAGCAATATTACACTTTTTGCACAGATTATTAAAAAAATTGACCGTTCGAAAT
>JBBSPJ010000199.1:0-8405 GCA_038258905.1 Cytophagales bacterium | reverse complement strand
GAATTCTTTGGATGTAGTGCCTTTCGGGTGGTTTCCCCCGGCACCGTTTACCAAAATATCGCAAGGCCCTAATTTAGATTTTATTATATCGTGGGCAGCTTTTAAACTATCTGCTTCCAATACATTGGCTTGTACGCCTATGGCAACACCTCCATTTTTGTTGATTCTATCTGCTACTTCATCGGCTGCCTCTATTTTCAGATCTAAAACAGCCACTTTAGCACCATTTGCAGCTAAGTACTCCGCCATAGTGCTACATAATACACCACCGGCTCCGGTCAGTACAGCTACTTTATTCTTAAAAACTTGATTTGATTCTTTCATTCAAAATTGTATTTATAAAATATATTGATCAAGTAAGAAAGTCACACAAACGAGATGTTTTCGATTGTGTGACCTCTTTCACCCTAAACAAAAAAATATGATTCTACTATATTAAGGAAATTGCAAACGATTTCTAAGTAAAAGTTTGGAAAATTAGGATATTTTTTTAAGGGAACGTTCCCGGGAACGTTTGCATTTTTATTTCAAGAAATCTATTGCATTCAATTCGATTCAAATAAAATTTCAGTAATTTCAAAATTCAATCGAAAGTAGGATAAAATTGCAAGTTGTATGCATCAAAAAAAACACAGGATAACCATCACAGATATTGCAAAGAAATTGAATGTTTCTACTTCTACAGTTTCGCGTGCATTAACAGAGCATGGAGATGTAAAAGCAGAGACCAAAGCAAAAATAATAGCCTTTGCAAAGGAAATGGATTACCAACCCGATCCTTTTGCAGTACAACTTCGAAAAAAAACCTCAAAAACAATTGGAGTTATTATACCTAAAATTGAAAACAGATTTTTTTCAAAAGCTTTGTCGGGCATGCAGGAATATGCGAATGAGCATGGTTTTAATCTGTTAATATCACAATCAGAGGAATCAGTTTTGCAGGAAAAGAAAAACCTGGAAAATATGCTAAAAAATCAGGTTGCTGGTTTAATTACTTCTATATCGTTGGAAACAAACGAATTTTCACATTTTGAAAAGGTTTTAAATTCTGAAACACCTATCGTATTTTTTGATCGGGTAAGTGAAAGTTTGCTAAGTTCAAAAGTAATTATTGATGATTACGAAGCTTCCTATAAAGCAGTGGTGCATTTATTGGAGCAAGGCTGTAGAAATATAGCTCATATTACCGGGCCTCAAAGTTTATTAAATAACCGTTCCAGACATGAGGGGTATAAAAATGCACTCATTCAATACAACATACCTTATAATGAAGATTTAGTAATTGAACTACCCTCTTACGAAGCCATTAATGTGCCTGCTATTCTTGAAAATTTGCTAAAAGTAAAAAATCGATTAGATGGAATTTTTGCAATGAATGATCTGGTGGCAATAGAAATTATTCATCATTTGAAAAAGAAGGGGTATAGCATTCCAGAGGATATTGCCATAGTGGGTTTTAATAACGAAACAATAAGCCAATTTATAGATCCCCCACTTACCACGGTGGAAAGCCCGGCATGGGAGCTGGGCAGGAAGTCATGCGAGATTTTGATCCAACATATCAATAAAGAAGATTACCCTATTCAATCTGAAGTGATAAAGAGTAAGCTGGTGATAAGGGAATCAAGTATGAGGGGTTGATGAGTTTATGAATTAAGTATTCAATGATCACATTATATTAGATGGATTCTAAAATTAGATTACACAAAAGCTTGTCATTTCCCCAATAGCACCAATATCTATCGGTGCAGGTGATTTTAAAGTAGATACGAATGATTTTCTTGTAATTGCCTAATAGGCTCCGTATAAAATAACATTTTTAAAAATATTTTCGTATTTTGTATCTATGAACTGGCATGAAAGAATAGTATCTGATAAGAATGTGTTGCTCGGAAAACCTGTAATTAGGGGTACACGAATTTCTATTGAGTTTATTCTCGAACGACTCGCCAATGGTTGGAATGAGGAGCAAATCCTGCAATCATACCCTCACCTTAAAAAAGAAGACATTCAAGCTGTTTTTTCCTATCTGAATGATTGTATTAAGGACGGTTTAATGGTTGAATTTAGAAATAAAGCCTCTTGATGAGATTTCTTGCCAATGAAAATTTTCCAGGTCCAAGCATTAAATTTCTTCGAAAAAAGAATTTGGATATAATATCTATTGCAGAAGATTCACCAGGTTTACCTGATGATCAAGTTATGGAAATTGCTATTAGAGAAGAACGGATCATTCTTACACATGACAGTGATTATGGCGAACTAATTTTTAAAAATGGCTATAAACCAAAAGAAGGGGTGGTGTATTTTCGAATATTTGACTTTAAAGCGGAAGATCCCGCCAAAATACTCTTACAATTAATAGAGCGGAATTTGGACTTTAATAATAGATTAACTGTGGTTGATCTTCAATCGATAAGACAAAGAATATATTGAATAGTCAGCCACCATATTTTGCAGAATGAAAGGAATAACTCTCTTATTTCTATTGCTCCAAATAGCTTTTCCTACAATAGCTGAGCGAATAGACGGACCTGCAAACGTAAGAACAGGACCAAAAGGCACTCCTATTTTATCCTTAAATGATAACGTAGAGGTCGACTGCTCCCAAATTCTCAATGGATGGTACACTATTGCTATTAGCATAAAAATATCAAAAGAGCAATACGAAAGTAATGTTCCAATTGCAGAAGGGGATTCGCTTTTCAACTGGCAGAGCGAATTCATTGGAATAGCCCTTGCTCCAATTCCAGATAGCTTAAAAAGCATATGGTCTTCTGGTGGAGCCCCTGGTAATCCTAAAAGATATGGAATGGAGGTTTTTGCCTCGACATACAAAACTAACATTAAGCCCGAATCTATTCCCGAAAAGAGACTGGGTATAATAATGGATGTAAATGAGAAAGTTGTTAAATCTGATTTAACAAGATTTTTGACTGATTTTGAGTTCAAAAAGATCGAACTTCTTAGCAAATTGAATAGCCAATACGAGGAATACATGATATATGAAAGTACAATTGACGATCCTTCGCCCATGGACAGAATCAGGCTGATTTTTGATGACTTAACACTTGTAGCAATCATTCATACGAGACCTTTAGAAAATGTATCCAAATCTTTACCATTAACAAGAGGTAGGCAAATAATCGTTTTACAACAAATGACACAAGTTGATTTAGAACGATTTATACAATTGAACAGAAAAGCATATAATGGAATGGATTAACAGATAGCTAATATTCTGCAAAGGATTATTTTGTGTTTAAGGTACTTTTTATTCGAGTTAAGGGATAGTTCGTAATACATTTTGGAAAAGAACTTCAAATAAAACAGAACAATCCTTAATCAAAATATCGTAACAAACTTTCTTTCAATATTTTGGATGCCTGATTCATAGCCTCCTCCTGATTAATTGCATTTTCTGAAAGACTAATAATGTCTACTCCTTTTAATGATTTATGCTCATTTCCCAACTCATTTTTACCGGTTACAATCAGAAGCTTTTTCTCATGTTTCTTACAAATTCGATAAACTTCAGAGACTACTTTCCCTTGGAGGGATTGCTCATCCAATTTACCCTCCCCTGTAATCACCAAATCAGCATTCGGAATAGTAGACTCTAATTGCAATAATTGGCTGATATAGGCAGCACCTGGATTAATTTCAGCATTTAAAAAGAAACTGGCACCACCCCCTAAACCACCGGCAGCACCTGCACCTGCAAAATGGGCAATGTCCTTCTTGAATTTTTGCTGAATAAGTGAAGTTAAATGGTGCAAACCCTGATCTACGCACTCACAATCTGCTTTGGACAAACCTTTTTGTGGCCCATAAATATAAGCAGCTCCATTTTTACCCAGTAGCGGATTATTTACATCTGATAAAATAGTGGTTTTCAAATGCTGCCTAAAATCAATAGCGGGTGGAATAATTTCTGTTATCTCAGCTAAGGTTTTACCGTTTGGTATGAAGGCATCACCATGTTTATTTAAAAATTTATAGCCCAAAGCACTAGCCATTCCTGTTCCGGCCTCATTGGTGGCGCTACCCCCAATACACAAAATGAGTTGTTTTGCTCCTTGCCGAAAAGCATCATGAATCATTTCACCTGTCCCTAAAGTATTAGTTAAAAGTCCTTGTAATTCACTTTGTTTTAATAATTGCAATCCAGAGGCGTTGGCCATTTCAATATATGCCTCCTTTCGTTCTTTGGAATAGTAGTAGACAGCTTTAATCTGCCGCATGAGCGGGTCTTGCACATGAACTTCCTTAATCTCTGCTCCGAAATATTGACCTAAAACTGCTGAAGTTCCTTCCCCTCCATCTGCCATAGGTAGTTGAGTGATTTTAGCTTGAGGAAAGATACTTGATAAAGTAGAGGCTGCAATGGTGCAAACTTCCTGTGCACTTAAACTACCTTTGAATTTATCCGGAGCCAGTACTATCTTCATAGGGTGTGATTTTAACTATGACAATCAACTAAGCGAATCGCAATAGTTATAAAAATAGGTATAATTATTTATCTTAGAGGATTAATCAACATCAAGTTTGCACAAAACCTCATTCTAGCTAAAGATGGAGAATTTATATTTTGATCTTTTTCTGCTTTTTAGTGCTATTGTTTTAATAGTATTAGCCACGGCTAAATTTAAAATTCATCCTGCTCTGGCTTTATTAATTGTGGCCTTATTGGTGGGTTTAGGTTTTGGGATGGAAGCAAAAATGGTTGTCCAATCCATCACTACCGGCTTTGGAGGAATGTTGGGTAATATTGGGATTATCATAATTCTCGGATGTCTGTTGGGTGCTTTATTAGAGAAAACTAACTCTTTGGCGAGCATTGCAAGTGGTCTTATTCATTTGTTAGGCAAGAAAAGACCACTTTCTACTTTGAGTATTTTAGGAATAGTGGTGGGAGTACCTGTTTTTTGTGATTCTGCTTATATAATTCTATCCGGCTTAAGTAAAAGAATGGCTCAGCAAGCAGGATCCTCTGGAGTTTCAGGAGCGGTAGTGATGTCATCCTCTTTATATGTTGCACATAATTTAATTCCACCTACTCCAGGGCCTTTGGCGGCTGCGGGAAATTTGGGCATAGCGGATCAATTAGGTTTGGTTATTATTTTGGGTTTATTGGTGAGCGTTCCTGTAATGGTAGCCGGTGCACTTTATGCAAAATGGATAGCAAGGAAAATCGATTGGAAAACGGAACCCCTTGAAATGGAACAGCAAAATCCAAACTCCTTGTTAAAAAGCGTTTTACCATTATTAGTGCCTATACTTTTAATTGGTTTAGGTACACTCATGAATTTTGTATCAGCAGATTCTTATTTCAAAAACTTTATTTTGTTTGTAGGTCACCCGGTAGTGGCTTTGCTTATTGGCTTACTTTTAGGGATTGCTTTTCATCTCAAAAATAAACTAATCGATTTATCTAAAATTATGGAAGAGGGAGTTTTACAAGCCGGGCCAATTCTAATTATTACCGGAATGGGAGGGGCCTTCGGGAGCGTAATTAAAGACAGCAATCTAACAGATAATCTTATTCAACTAATACCCAATTCAGCCAATAGTGGTATTCTCATAATCATTTTAGCCTTTTTACTATCTGCCTTATTGAAGACGGCACAAGGATCAAGCACATCTGCTATCGTAATTGTGAGCGCTTTGTTTTCAACGGTAGTAGGAGGTGCTTTCTTCTCAGGTAGTCTGGCTATTACTTGTTTGGTTTTAGCCATAGGAGCGGGAGCTATGTTGGTATCACATACCAATGATTCTTATTTTTGGATTGTTTCCCGATTTAGCAATTTCACTATGAAGCAAACCTTGAAAACCTTCGCAGCAGCTACCTTAATCCAGGGTTTTACAGCTTTGGCTGTCATATTATTGATTTATTTGTGGGTTTAATTTTGTAATCTCTGAACTCATCACCTAAAAAAGCCGTAATTTTGAGTAATTCTTAAACAACAATTGATGCTACGCAGACCTAGAAGAAATAGAAAATCAGCCGCCATACGTGAAATGGTGGAAGAAACCACGCTCACCACCAAAGATTTTATTTTTCCCCTATTTTTATTAGAAGGAAAAGGCAAGAAAATTGAAGTGGATAGTATGCCCGGTATTTTTAGATTAAGTACTGATTTGATGCTGAAAGAGATTGAGGAATGTATGAAATTGGGCATTAAAGCCTTTGATATTTTTCCTGTGGTAGGTGAAAAACATAAAGATAAAATGGCTACTCAAAGTGCTAATCAAGATTTTTTCTATTTAAAAGCTTTAAAAACCATCAAAAAAGAATTTCCCGAAGCTTGTATTATGACGGATGTAGCAATGGATCCTTATAGCACTGATGGACATGACGGCATAGTAGATGAAAATGGTAATATTTTAAACGATGAAACTTTAGAGGTCCTGGCTGATATGGCTTTGGCACAAGCTGAAACCGGAATTGATATTATTGGTCCTTCGGATATGATGGATGGGCGTGTAGAAGTGATTCGTGATGCGCTGGATGACAATGATTTTGAGCATGTATCTATCATGAGTTATTCGGCTAAGTATGCAAGTGCATTTTATGGCCCTTTTCGTGATGCTTTAGATTCGGCCCCTAAATCAGGCGATAAAAAAACCTACCAGATGAATCCGGCCAATAAGCATGAAGCGCTAATAGAAGCAGAGCTAGATGCAGATGAAGGGGCTGATTTTTTAATGGTAAAACCTGCGTTAGCCTATCTGGATGTGATCCAGTTATTAAAGGAAAATCATGAACTACCTATTGCAGCTTATAATGTGAGTGGAGAATATAGCATGATTAAGGCTGCTGCACAAAAAGGCTGGTTAGATGGAGACCGCGCTATGATGGAAACGTTGTTGAGTATTAAAAGAGCCGGAGCCGATGTAATTTTAACATACTTCGCTAAGGAGGCGGCTATATTGATGAGAAAATAAATTTTAACTTAAATATAAAGCAAATGAAAATATCATTTTTAGCTTACCTCATTCCTTTTTTATTATTAGGTAATGTAACAAAACAAAATAATCAGGCTTATTTAGGGGCTTGGGAAAGTATAGATAAAAACGGAGTTCTAGGTCAGTGGATTATAACTGAAAAGCATTTTGCTATTACTTACTACAAAGGAAATGAATTTATTTCTACTGAAGGCGGTAGCTGGGAAATGCGGGATAAAGAAATAAGCTTGAATTATGAGTTCCACACTGCTGATACAGCTAAAGTAGGAACCAAGGAAGGCCTAAAGGTTTCTTTAAAGAAAAGCCAACTCAAAATAGAGGATAAAACATGGCTCAGGGTTGACAATACAAAACCAGGAGAGCTAAATGGCGCTTGGTTGATAACCGGAAGGGAAAGAGATGGAGAAATGAATACAATGACACCCGGAGCGAGAAAAACAATGAAAATTTTATCAGGCACTCGTTTCCAATGGATTGCTTATAATAGCGAAACAGCTGTGTTTTCCGGTACGGGTGGAGGTGAATATATTTCTAAGGATGGCAAATATACTGAAATTATTAAATTCTTTTCACGCGACAGCTCAAGAGTGGGTGCTGAGCTTAGTTTTGATTTCGAATTAAAAGATGGAAAATGGCATCATTCTGGCAAAAGCAGCAAAGGCGATCCTATTTATGAAATTTGGAGTGATAGGGTAGAATTGGGGATTTGAGGTTATAAAAACTACCAAACAAAAAAAGCTGCTTATTTCGAATTAAGCAGCCCTTTTAAGTTGTTTTTCAGTATTTCTTTAAATAATCATTCCAGCACCAACAGTTTCATGCGTAAACTCATCAATGATAATTAATGAACCAGTGTTTCTGTTTTTGCGATAAGAGTCATATAATAATGGTCTGGCAGTTTTAATGGTAATTCTACCTATATCATTGGCTGATAATTCTTTATCCTCTTCATGTTTCTCTAAAGTATTTACATTTACTTTGTATTTCACCTCTTTAATGATGCACTTAGATTCGTTGGTGGTATGCTTCACTAGATATTTACCACCCAATTTCAATTGTGTTACATTCAACCAGCAAACCATTAATTCAATATCCTGACCAACAGTAGGCTGGTTATTAGGTTTGGCCAGCATGTCACCCCGACTGATATCTATCTCATCTTCCAAAGTCATAGCAACCGACATAGGAGCGAAGGCTTCTTCCAATTCGCCATTCATAGTGCTGATTGACTTTATTCTGGTAGTAAAGCCTGATGGTAATACCACTACTTCTTCACCTTTTCTGAAAATGCCGCCCCCGATTAAACCTGCATAGCCACGGAAATCATGGTATTTGTCAGACTGTGGTCGGATAACCCATTGTACAGGCATTCTGCTATCAATAAAATTTCTATCGGAAGCTACTTGTACATTTTCTAAGGTCCATAATAATGATGG
>JBBSPJ010000198.1:0-8423 GCA_038258905.1 Cytophagales bacterium | reverse complement strand
ACAGGTGATGAGTGGACTAGCTAAAGTTGCTTCAGTAATGATAAAGGATCCGGAAAAAAGAGGCTGGGAAATTTTGGAAGACAAACCTAAATACATCATTATGAGAAGAACACAAACCTTTAATAGCACGCTACAATTTGGTTTGTTAGATGAATTAATTAGAATTGGTAAGGTGGTGTCACCTAAGGTGGAATACGTTAAAGAAACAGCTAAAGGAGATGAATTTGATGAGTATAAAGTATCCTGGCTGTAAAAATAAGTCTGTAATTGAAAAGCCTTGATAAATAGTCAAGGCTTTTCATCTTATATTTTTTTTCTCTCTAGAAACAAAGTTTTATTAATTAATTTCCATTAATAATTCAATAGTTGCTCAATTTGATCAGCTACTTTTTCAGCATCAGGTAACATGGCTTTTTCCCACACCACATTCAAGCCAATAGCAGGCAGATTAAGTGCTCCATACGATTTCACCGGGGCATCTAATTTTTGAAAACAGTGCTGGTTCAGCCTGCCTGCCAAGGACTCTGCAAAGGAGTTAAGCAAAGGCTCTTCCGTTAATATTAGTGCTTTTCCGTGTTTTTCTACGCTAGATTTTACCGTCTCCCAATCTAAAGGATTTAGTGTTCGTAGATCAATTACTTCTACCTGGCCTTTGAATTTTTTAGAAGCTGCTTTGGCCCAATAAACACCCATTCCGTAAGTAATTACAACCATTGTTTCACCAGCCTCTATTTTATCCTGTTGCGCCTCTTGCGCTATTCTTGCTTTACCTAATGGTACAATATATTCTGAATCAGGCTCCCAGGTTTTGGCTTCATCGGTACCAGGCACTTTAGACCAATACAATCCTTTATGCTCTAGAAAAACCACTGGATTGGGATCTAAAAAGGCTGCTTTCATCAAGCCTTTCATATCTGCGGCATTGGATGGATAAACCACTTTTATCCCTCTAATTGTTAATAAGGTAGATTCAATACTACCAGAATGGTAAGGACCTCCGCCACCATAAGCACCAATAGGCACTCTTATTAAAGATTGGATAGGAAATTGTCCATTGGAAAGGTAACATGACTTTGATAATTCTTCTACCAGCTGGTTCATACCCGGCCAGATATAATCTGCAAATTGAATTTCAACAATAGGTTTAGCTCCCACTGCCGACATGCCTGCTGTACTACCAACTATATAAGCTTCCTGAATAGGCGTATTAAATACTCTGCCATCTCCATATTTTTTGGCCAAATTAGCAGCCTCTCTAAATACTCCACCTAAAGTACCACCTACATCCTGCCCATAAAATAATGCTTCTGGGAACTCCTGCATAATATCGTCTACGGCATGGAGTGCAGCATCTACCATTACCACTTTTTCTGCTCCTTTAGGTTTTCTTTGTCCTTTCTCTTCTGTTACAGAGGTAGGGGCAAATTCATGTTTTTCTACATCAGCAGGGTCAGGGTCTTCCGCTAGTAATGCTTGCTCATAAGCTTCTTGTGCATTTTTATTACCTTCTGTCTCGAGGTTTTTTAATTGCTTTTCAGTGATACCTATATCTAACAAATATTGATGGTATTTAGGTATCGGATCTCCCATGGTATGTAATTCAAGATCATCTGCTGTCCTATACCATTCCCTTCTTACTCCTGAAGTATGATGCCCTAATAAAGGACAGTTGGCATGTAGCAATACCGGCCCTTTTCTTTTACGAACGTGTGATATGGCCTCTGCCATTTTATGGTAGGAATCTACGAAATCAGTTCCATTAGCACGAATTCTCTTTAATCCTTTAAAGCCTGCTGCAAAATCAAAGGCATCCATGGCACGCATCTCATTTCCTGTAGCAGAAATACCCCAATCATTATCCTGGATTAGGTATATAATTGGTAATTCTTTCAAAACAGCCATCTGGAAGGCTTCAGATACCTCTCCTTCGGTTACAGAACCATCGCCCAACGAACAAATTACCACAGGTTTTTCACCATCAGCACCTAAACCATGTGCCTCCTTAAATTTTAGCCCATGCGCCATTCCTGTAGCAGGAATAGCTTGCATACCAGTAGCAGAACTTTGGTGAGGAATAATGGGAAAACCTTCTCTTTTTAATGAGGGGTGATTGTAATAGGTTCGGCCTCCGGAAAAGGGATCATCCTTTTTAGCCATTAATTGCAGCATTAATTCATAAGGGGTTAGGCCTAAACCCAGCAAGAAAGATTCATCTCTATAGTACAATGCAGCATAGTCAATAGGCTTTAGCTGTAAGGCTGTGGCTAATTGAATAGCTTCATGTCCTCTGGAAGTGCTATGAACATATTTAGAGCAAATGGTTTTGTTCTCATCATATATTTCAGCCATTCTTTTGGCTGTTAGCATTAATTGATAGGCCTTTAATAAAATATCTTCGCTTATTTTTTCCTGACTTTTATTGCTGGTTTTCGTGCTCATTCTTCTTTTTTTTCTACCTTCGTTGTACCCCAAAATTAGGTATTTTTGGGTTAAGGATAAGAGAATAATTTACATATTTGACGAGCTTAAAAATTCATTACATCAATGGCAATTACTAAGGAAACTATCAGTGAATGGTTTGAAGGTTTACAAGCTTCTATTTGTGAAACTGTAGCGAATACAGATGGCAAAGGAGTTTTTAAAACCGATGAATGGCGACATAAGACCGGAGGCGGAGGAAAGTCTAATTTAATGCTAAATGGTAATGTGTTAGAGAAGGCAGGAGTAAATTTTTCTGCAGTGGAAGGAGATGCTCCCAATGAATTATTGAAAACATTGGAAGTAGACAAAAACTCAGATCAGCCCCTACGGTTTTTTGCTACAGGGGTGTCAATTGTTATGCACCCTAAAAGCCCTATGGTGCCAATTATTCACATGAATGTACGCTATTTTGAGCTAAGTAATGGTATTTATTGGTTTGGTGGTGGAATTGACCTCACCCCACATATTATTGATAAAGAACAGGCCGCTTATTTTCACAAGCAATTAAAAAATGTTTGTGATAAGCACGATATCACTTATTATCCGGAATTTAAGAAGTGGGCAGATGATTACTTCTATTTGCCTCACAGAAATGAAACCAGAGGAGTTGGAGGGATATTTTTTGATAGGCTTTCCGCAACAAATGATAAAAGTAAGGAGGATATTTTTGAATTTGTAAAGGCTGTAGGGGAGGTTTTTGCACCAACTTATAAGTATTTAATGGATCTTAACAGAGATAAACCTTTTAATGAAACCCATACGCAATGGCAACATTTGAGGAGGGGCCGTTATGTAGAATTTAATTTAGTATGGGATAGGGGTACTAAATTCGGCTTACAAACAGGAGGCAGAACAGAGTCTATATTAATGAGTATGCCCCCTGTAGCACGTTGGGAGTATGATTATCCGTTAGAAAAAGAGTTTGAAAAGGAAACTACCAAGCTACTTCGGAAAGAGGTAGACTGGTTGGGTTTCAAGTAAATAATCTAGCTAATTTTAGCCGAAAAGAAATTCATAGGTTTATTCTATTAGCTTATAGTAGAAAAAATTCAATTTACCGCACTTGACTACCTATGTAATAAATGAGCCTTTTCTTAATATTTTTTTTGGTTAACTTTTAATAATTTTATTGCTGGTTCTGTTAATTAATTATATAACACACTAGTTATGAATGGATTGAAAAAAATAAATAATTTAGTCATCTTGATTGTACTACTTGGTTTAATGGTAGGCTGTAAAGATGAAAGCCCTTCTTCAAGCGGAGTTAATGATGCTTTAGGTAGTTTGCCTGAAGACACCGGCGGTGTGCATTTAGCTAATGTATTGGGTTCTACCAATGCAGCATTTGGGTATTATATTTATCTCCCTGGTGGTTATGATGAAGCTAATTCAAATTATCCTGTAATGATTTTTCTTCATGGAAAATCTGAAAGGGGAGATGGCAGCAATAATCCTGAGATATTAGACAGAGTTTTAAGAAATGGACCTCCGAAAATGATTGAAAGAGATGAATGGAGTCCTAAATATCCAATGATAGTAATTTCACCCCAATACCATGGGACTACCGGTAATGCTAATAATTGGGGTGCCGGAGATGCAAACAACCTTAAAAAATTTATTGAATATGTGATAGACAAATACCGAATTAATAAAAATAGGATTTACCTAACAGGTATGAGCCATGGTGGAAATGGCGTTTATGATTATTTGACTAATGTTGCAGATTCTGCAAGCTATATTGCTGCGGCTGCACCAGTCGCTGCCTATGGAGCTGGAAAAGGTTTCGAAAACTCAGTAAATACACCTATTTGGGTTTTTGTTGGCGATGGAGATGTTACTAACATGAATACTTCAAAGAATTTCGTTACTAAATACAATGAACAGAATCCTGCTCCTGTTCACCAAGCTAAAATCTCAATTTTCAATGGAGTTGGTCATAATGTATGGGATAGGACTTACTCCGGCCAAGGCTTAGGTACTGCAGATGCAAATTTTAATCCTTTCGATCAAAGTTTATACGATTGGATGTTTCAGTTTGAGAGAAAAGAATAGAAAGTTCTCTTTCACATTATCAATAACTTATTTTAAACCTCTTTTAGAGGTTTTTTTTATGAAAGATTTTGTTTCATATTTTAATACCTTACTAGCATTTTAAATATTATTGATTTTACTTATGAGAGACATCATCATTTTTGTATCCGCTGCATTTTTCGAAATATTTGGTTGTTTTGCTTTTTGGTCGTATTTCAAACTACATAAATCGCCTACCTGGCTAATACCTGGTATTTTATCTTTACTGGTATTTGCAGTTTTACTAACTAAGGTGCAAACCGAATTTGCTGGTAGGGCATATGCCATTTATGGAGGTATTTATATTGTTTCATCCTTGTTGTGGCTTTATTTTGTGGAAAATCAATCCCCCGATAAATGGGATGTTATTGGAGCAAGTGTTTGTATCCTTGGGGCAATGATTATTCTCTTTATGCCTAGGTAATTATGGTTTTTATAGCTTTTATAATACTTACTTCCCACCGCTTGTCTCGGGCATAACGGGAAGGCAAAAAAATCACCAAGTCTTCTTTCTTTGAGTCAACCTGGTTGTTTTCCCTAAGTCGTAAAGGAAATGCTCCGCATTTGAGTTTTTCTCGCTGAAGTGAGGTTAATTTTCTCGCAGAGACGCAATGACGCAAAGTCTAAGATACTGACATTTATCGTCAGTATTGCTGAAGGAAAATTTCTTTTAAAACCTGATGAAATAATGAAGATCATTACTGAGAAAAAATTTTAAAAAGAAGGATATGAGGGACGAAAAAGCACAGGAATCAGCTGAAGATTGATCGCTAAAGCGATGATGAGCCACAAAGATCATAAAGGTTTTTCTTCTTTTCTTTTGTGGACTTAATGCCATTGTGGGATATTTTATACTGTTGGGTCAAGGTGTATTGTATCAGTAAGAGCAAGCATGGTTGTTTTTCCATCGCTTTAACCAGGTAATTTTATAAAAGCCTTCCTGATTATAATTTTTCAACTAAATTTGCCTCATGCTTGAACAATTGATTGAATGGGACCAGCAATTATTTTTATGGCTCAACAGCTTTCATGCCGATTGGCTAGATCCGATTATGCTAGCTATCACAGGAAGAGCCATGTGGTTTCCACTTTATGCAATTATACTTTTCTTTATCATTAAAAAATTGAGGTGGAGAAGTATTTATATGCTATTGGCTTTTACCTTACTAATCACATTGGCAGACCAATCTGCTTCAGGTTTTTTTAAGCCCTTTTTTGAGCGACTCAGGCCATGCCATCAGCCCGGTATTCAGGAACTTGTTCATACATTGAAGCATTGTGGAGGTAAGTACGGTTTTGCTTCAAGTCATGCTTCCAATACTTTTGCTTTAGGCATATTTATGTGGCTAATCTACAGGAATATTTATGGAAGATTAATGATTTTATGGGCAGTTTTAGTGTCCTACTCCAGAATATATGCAGGAGTTCATTATCCTGCAGATATTATCATGGGAGCTATATTAGGCTTGGTGTCGGCTTTAATTGTTTATTATTTATACAAAAGAATTTTCCCTAACGACTTAGAGAAAATTCATAGTTCTGTATAACATATCTTTGTAAGAAGCGCCAATCGGGATGGCTTTTACCTTAATATGTACGCTTAAATCTTCTATAAAATCAATCTTTTCAAGATTTACTATAAATGAGCGGTGTACTCTTACAAAGCGGTAATCAGGAAGTTTTTTCTCTACCCCTTTCATTGTATGGTGCACAATATATTTTTTTGCTTCGGTGTTTATAACAACATAATCAGCCAGTGCCTCTACAAAAAGGATGTCTGCTAATTTCAAGTGAATAATTTTACCATCACTTTTAATAAAGATATGCTCAATTAAATTTTTCTTTTTACGGAAAGCTTCAATATTTACTTTCGCTTTATTAATGGCCTGACTAAATCTGTCATATTCAAAAGGCTTAACAAGGTAATCTGTTACTTTTTGATCAAAAGCATCTACCGCATAGCTGTCGTTAGCTGTCACTAAAATAACTTCATAGCCATTATTTAATCTGGCGACTAATTCAATACCCGACATCTCAGGCATTTGTACATCCAGAAAAATAATATCAATGTCATGTTCCTCCAACAAATCAATAGCTTTAGTGGCACTATCGGCCTCAATTATAAGCTTTAATCCCGAAGTTTCTTTTATTTGTTTGCTGATGTATTGTCTAAAAATTGGATCGTCATCCACCACCATGCAATTTAATTCTGAAGCCATAATCAGTATAGTTATTTGTTTCGGTTAAGAAGTTTATCTACATATTTCCCAATTATATCGAATTCTAAGTTCACTTCATCATTTTTTTTGATTTTTTTGAAGTTTGTATGCAAAAAAGTGTACGGGATGATGGCTACTCTAAAAGAATTATCAGTGATATTAAAGCAAGTAAGACTTACGCCATTAATACAAATAGACCCCTTTTCCACCAAAACATTTTCTTTACTGTCATACTCGTAATCGAATAACCAGCTACCATCTACCTCAGCTACATTAAGGCACTTCGCTTTTGAGTCAACATGGCCTTGCACTATATGACCATCTAATCGGCCATTCATTTGCATGCATCTTTCCAAATTAACTAAATCCCCTGTTTTTACTTGACCAATGTTAGATTTTTGCAAGGTTTCATCAATAGCCACAACAGTGTGGGCATCAGGATGTAATTCTGTAACGGTTAAACATACGCCATTATGGGAAACACTTTGATCTATTTTTAACTCATTGGAGATTTCACTCTTAATAGTAAGTATTAAATTACTCCCATCTTTTTTGGCAGATTGTACCTCTCCCAAAGTTTCAATAATTCCTGTAAACATATTGTAATATTACGTAATTGTGATTTTAATTAAAAACATCAATTAGTTGAAATAGTTGTTTTTATTTTGTTGTGAAGAGGCTAAAGGGTAGATTTATCTTTTAAAAGTACTCACTGTCACCCAATTCCAGTAGATGAATTCCATTAAATGAATTCCTATATAATGGTTCTAAAGGTAAGATTGACCCTCGGACTTCTCTCCTTTTTGGTGGGAGGCAATCGATGTAACCAATAGGTTTGCGTTTCATCTTTCATTACCAGTAAACTGCCATTTTCAAGCATTATTGCTATAGTTTCTTTACTTTCCTTATGTTTAAAGGCGAATTTTCGTTCTGCACCAAAGCTCATCGAGGCAATGGCACCATTCTTTTGTAAGTCTTTTTCACCATCACTATGCCAAGCCATGCCTTCATTGCCATCATGGTATAAATTAAGTAAGCAGGAATTATAGGTCTCATCTGAATGCTGTTCAGCTAATTTTTTTAGCTCAAGAAGTTCCTTTGTCCATGGCAATGCTTTTTTAGTTTTATTGGAGTAGGTATACTCAAAATCTCTATCACCGTACCAGGCTACTTTCCTTTTGGTAATAATATGCTTACCAAACATTACGGCTTCATCATTTTTCCATTCAATATTTTGTAAAAGAGCGAGATAATAGTGTTGCGCTTTTTCCTGAATTACTATTTTGCCATAATAATTGACAGTGCCATTGTAGGGTAGTAAATTTTTATCAGGTGTAGGTTTAGTTTCAAATAAATCCATTGAATATAGCTTGAGAGATTAATTTAGAACACTATTTTCATGTAGATGTTCTGGAATATTGTGTTGCTTTATTATTTATAGAGTGTTGCATTTTTATGTGGGATTAATGCTAAAATTACAGCTTGCGCATAATATTCAGTTCTGGTAAGGGCATTATCTGTGAGTTTCCCTACAGCTCCACCTTTTTGCTTGGAATTAGAGTCGCCAAACACTATATCATCTGCTTCTCCTAACTCCTTTCCTGCTTCAACTAACTCGCTAATGGCTTGTGGCAGATAAAAGGTTCCTGTTTT
>JBBSPJ010000197.1:0-8431 GCA_038258905.1 Cytophagales bacterium | reverse complement strand
TCCTTTTAAATATTCAATGCAGCTAGCCATAGATAATACTTACCAGTTAATAACGGGGGACTATGTGCTTCAATCAAATGAAGCAACAGATCACTTTTTAGTAATGAGCCGCATTCCCAGAACGGACATTTCGTTCTCTGCTGTCAAGAATCTGCGCTCTGTTGAAGGAGAATACTCAATAGTTTATGCTAGTAAATCAAATGATACATTAAAGAAGCTGGCTTCATGCTCCGACAGTTCATTACAATTTTTAGCGGGTTACATTGAAAAACCTGATGATTTTAACCATAAACGACAAATTCTGTTGAGCCCGCTTGATGATTCTGCCTTTGGATTCAAGAATTATATGGTTTTAAGCGAAGTGCCTTCTAAACCACAAAAGGAAATGTCGCGCTTTTTAACGTATGAATATTCACGGTACTGGTTTTCATCGGCTAATCCTGAGAGTAAGCACGCTTGGCTTTCCGAATCATTTGCAGAATATCTTTCGCTGATATTCCTTAGGGAGACTGAAGGCAATCTGGCCTTTGAAGAAGTTATTGATCAAAAGAGAAGTGCTATAAAAAGTGATACCACAATGTTAATAGCCTATGAGGGAAGGCCATCATATATGGCTTTGTACCATAAAGGTCCGCTAGTGTTGCATCATTTTGAGGAGTATATAGGCACTCAGCAGTTTAAAAAGCTTTTGAATCGTATGATCGATTTACGAATTGACACTACTGAAGAGTTGTATAATTTAATAAGTACAGAATTTGATAATAGGGCTTTGGATGAATTGCATCTATTAAGATCAACTATTTAAAATGAATCCAAAGTCAGGCCGAACCCCTAAATTTGTAAAGGGTTTCTACTCATGAAATTTAGAGAGTCATTTCCTTCCATTCTCTAACAGATATCCTAGAGGTTTCAATTTCTCATTGTGATTGGAAATAATTTTAATAGCGGCAAAAATGGGAACAAATAAGATCATCCCGGCTATTCCCCAGATAATACCTCCTAAGATAATTGCAATAATAACTGCCAGTGGATTAATTCTGGCCACTTTACCAATGATTAATGGCTCCAGGACACAGCTTTCAATCAACTGGATTATTAAAACGATAGACGCAAAGGGAATAGTAGTAAAAGTAATCGCATCAAAGAAGTTTTAAATAGTACAAAAACATACTGAAAAGTGCTCTTAGAGTACCCTGCAAATTGAACTTCAACTTAACAGAGTGTAAAGTGAGAGTTAAAGAATATAAATCAGGATAACAAAATTATACTATTTACGATACAAATTAAATGGAGAAAATAATCACGATTGATCTCTTAGGCATAAGAATAGATGAACCCATGGTAACCCTAACTGATTTATTAGTTAGCTTCCTTAGCTTTTTGTTTTTTTATAGAATGCATAAAAACCCTACCAAAGGTTTAGTATTTACCTACTTTAAATATTATTTTCTTATAATGGGTTTAGCCACAACATTTGGAGGTTTAGTGGGCCATGCTTTCTATTACGAGTTTAGCAAAAGCTGGAAATTAATAGGTTGGGTAATTAGTATGTTTGCTATAATGCTTATTGAAAGAGCAGCAATAGAACATACTGCAATCATTTTAAAAAAGAAATATCTAAAAATATTAAGAGTTGTTAATATTGTTGAGTTTGCAATATTCTTATTCCTTACCTTTTATACTTTAGATTTCTTCTATGTGCAATTACACTCCGGCTATGGATTAATGTTTATTGTACTTACCATAGAATTTCTGCTCTTTATTAAGACTAAAAACGTAGCAAGCAAGTATATTATGGCTGGAATTGGTTTTGCAGCCTTATCCGCACTTACTTTTGCCACCCAATTTTCTCTTCATGCATGGATGAACTACCTCGCTATCAGCCATATTTGGATGGCCGTGGCCACAGTATTTATTTATTTGGGAGTAAAGAAAATAGAAGTTTCAAAGAAGAAAAAAAAAGTAAACAGTTAATGCAATCTGGCTCCATCAGCCACCTGACTATTAGTAGGTATTGTAGCTAAAATGATATTTCCCTTTTCGTCTGCATAACCTGTAATAAGTATTTCTGATAGAAAGTTGCCAATCTGTTTTTTGGGGAAATTTATTACACATTGTACTCTGAGGCCAATCAAAGAATCTCTTGTATAATTTTCAGTTATCTGCGCACTGGATTTTTTTACTCCAATTGTATCCCCTAAATCTACCCAAATTTTATAAGCTGGTTTTCTAGCTTCAGGAAAAGCTTCTGCTTTAATAATAGTTCCTATTCTGATATCAATTTTGTCAAAATCTGTCCAAGAAATTAAATTCATTCCATTGTATATTTGGGTTTAAAAACTATTTCCGAAATTACATGTTCATACATAACTGTAATTACAAATTATATGTAATTGATTTTATTTTTTGTATATTTGATACTGACCTAAAACCAGCAAGATTATGACCACTAAAAACACCACAATTTACAGGTATTCGGGAATTATCTTCTTATTGTTCCTTTTTTCATTAAGTGCTGCAACAGCATCAAATTCCGAAATATATTTAGAAAATTCAAAAATTATTGATCCGGATAAAATTGCAGCTACAAAAGATCCGGACAAAAAAAGTGAAAAAAGTGATTCTATAGCACACTATAACAAGGAAGTAAAATATAAAAACGATACTACACAGCAGAAAACCGGAAACCCAAGTTCTATGTCTTCAATGTCTTATAATATTTTATTCCAGGTAATTTATAGATTTAGTTTTTCTGAGATATTTGATTCACCTTCTAAGTCTGAAATAATTACAGATTAAACATTAGATTTTTTTATAATTTACTACATAAAAAAAGCCCCGACTAGCGAGGCTTTCTTCATTTTATTATATATATCTTATTACTCAATTACCACATCAAATGTAGCCTGAATATCAGTTTCACCACCTGCATTATCAATTAAACCATTAGCTACACCTTCGGCATCTTTTAATGGTTCATGTCTTAACTCTACTGTTAAAGTACCTTCACTTGCTTCTCCCGCAGTAAATACACTACTTAAACCAACAGGATTACCATTAGCATCTAAATCTGCATAAGCAAAGTCTAAATTTAAACCATTGCTTATCAAAAAGAAAAATTGGTGTTCGTCATCTTCTTCTTCAATTTCCTCCGTAATGTCTTCTGCAGGGTTTTCTGATTCGTTTAATAACTCAATTGACACGTTATAAGATGCTCCAGCAGCTAAAATTCCATTGGTATACATTGGTTCAATGGGTCCTTCTGGTCCATCGGCATCTTCAATGATAAATAACACATCTGCTCCTCCACCTACTGGTGAAAACGTAAGTGTCATGGTAGTGATTAGTTCTTCCTCTAACTCAGCTTCAGGTTCTTCTGTATTACATTGTGAAAAAAACACAACTGCGAATAATAAAAATAAACTTCTCATTAAATTTTTCATACTGTTTTTCATTTTTGGGTTTTGTTTAATTGTTATTGTTTTGTTTAATTGTTATTGTTTTAAAATATATAATTGATTCGTAATTCAATATTTCTTCCTGTTTCACCAGCATAAAACCTTAACCTGTTGAGGTAATCTGTATAATCAGTGTTAAGCACATTGTATACGCTCAAACCAATGTTTAGCTGTGCGTTTTTAAGCTGTTTTTCAGTGTCGATAGATAAATTAGTGACGAAATAAGCAGCAGGAACTGGTACAGTAGCTCTTTCATAAGCTTCTGTTTCTGTAATGGGCGCCCTAGTTTGCTCAAAAACCTGTAAACCTGAAAGATTAAACTCTATTTCCTTAAAAGTGAGCTTATTGTCCAGGCGCCAGGTCAAAGTGTTTTCCCATCTGTCGGCAGGCATAAAAATTAATGGTAAATCATTAGTTTGGTCGTATCCTCTTATAACAGACGCTTTACTATTAATTGAAAAATGATGGAAAATTTCATAACTACCGATAGCATCGAACCCATAAATAGTAGCCTGAGTTTGTTTATATTGATAAACCGGAAAAGCACCTCTAATGGTTAAGCGTGGCTCTCCAGGTTCTAAATAGATATAATTATCAATCGAACTTGCATAAGCGTCTAAGTTTAACTTAAATCTATCACTTGATTTGAATTGCAGACTATTCAAAAATTTTGCTGAGTTTTCAGAACGTAAATTTGCATCACCCTCCTCTATGGCAGCAACACTATGGTGCAATCCCTGGCTATAGAGCTCGTTAATATTAGGAGCACGTTCACTTAAGCTAATATTTCCCTTATAATTAAATTGAGGACTAAATTGGTAGCCTCCTCCTATAATGGCAGCAAACATATTGTAATTATGTGTTGGGTTCTGGAGATTATTGTTTTCATCAAACCGTAACACATCAAGGAAAAACCTATCAAATCGTAGTCCTGCTTCCAGGTTCCATTTTTTCTCAATCCAGGATTCAGATATATAGGCCCCGGTCTGGAAGCTTTGATAATTTGGAATTAATGCCCTTGTGCCTGTTCCTGGTACATTTTGGTTGTTTTGGTATTCATAATCTATACCTACACTTCCTCGAAGATTATTCCAAATAGGGTCATGTAAGAACTGCGCTTTAATAATGTGGCTGCTCAGTTGTAAGTCAACTGAAGCCCGTTCCCTTCTAATGGAACGTCTAATATCAAATTCCTTTCTATTATTTTGTTGAAAGGCATAAATAAAATCTATTGCTCCTTTGTCTTGCCAATCATAATGAAGTTTGGTTTTCAATAAATGATGTACTACCTGTTGCTTGGGGTTGTCAATATCATATGAAAAAGGTTCCGTAAAATAAGGAGGTCTGCGCTCCAAAGCTTCGAAGAAATTATCTACATTTCCAATATGCGCTCCCCGCAAAATACCTATTTCTGTTTGAAACCTACTATAAAATACATCTGCCTGAAAATTGTGATTGATATAATTAGCAGCAGACGAAAAATTGAATTCCTCACTGCCTGTATTAGATAAATTATAATTGGCAGCTTGCTGATCACCGGATTTTTTACCTGAACTCTGTATTCTCCAGTTAAATGACTCATCGGGATCTTTAGTTAATATAGAGCCAGATAACATCCCTGAGCCAATAATTCCTCGTCCATTGGTAAAACCTACTAAATCCACGCTTCCATGCAGACTAGAATCTGGCAATAATGGCTCTGGGTCCAGCAATAAAGCTCCACCAATTGCTCTTGGGCCATATTTTACGGCTGAAGCACCTTTTACAATCGTAATTCTGGATGCCACAAAAGGATCAATTTCGGGTGCATGATCAACCCCCCATTGTTGCCCCATTTGAGCCACTTCATTATTTACTACTTGAATGCGACTCCCATATAGGCCATGAATCATAGGCTTATTAATCCCAGGTCCGGTTTTAATATTGTACACACCAGGTAAAGTACTTACAGATTCCGATAAGGATTTACCTTTCAATTTCTTTAAGTCGCGTACAGTTAAAACGCTTTCAATGTTAGATTGCAATATCTCTTCCCTTCTATGAGAGTGAACTGTTACGGCAGATAACTGTATGTTTTTGGGCTTTAAATATAATTCTTGATTGATATCTTGTTCAGATGTTTTTACCCTTACTTCCTTCTTTTCATAATCTACCTGGCTCACTTCTATTTGAAAAGAAGAGTTACATGGAATTTGAATGCTAAAAAATCCATTCTCATCTGTTTGCGTACCTGTTTCTAATTTGGGCAAGTAAATACTGGCAAAAGCAACAGGCAAATGCTTTCCTTCAGTTAAAACCTGACCCGAAAATTCTACACTACATTTTATTTGACCTGAGGCCTTAAAGCCTTGAGCCATCAATAGTACAGACCAAAATAAAAGTTTACAATTTTTTCTCATACGCAACTGAATTGCAAATATAAGAATTTACTTTTAAATCAACCCAATGTTGATGTAAAGATTCCTCCGCTGGTGTAATTCACTGAATTTTTAACTATTTTATAGATAAAATTCATTATAATTAACTAGAATTGCCTAATTTAAAAATTGACCTTAAACTCAATAGCACTATTAATCCATGAACATGAAAAAATATTTTATGTGGCTGGCTGTTTTTTTGCCATTAATAGCCACAGCACAAGACGATTACAAACAGAGGTTTGAACAATTAGGCACCATGCTGCCCACTCCCAACAGTTACAGAACTGCTTCTGGTGCGCCTGGAGAAGCTTATTGGCAGCAAAAAGCAGATTATGTTATAAAAGTAAAATTAGATGAGGCCAATAATAAAGTTACCGGTACCGAAACGGTGACTTATTATAATCAATCTCCACATCCTTTAGATTATTTATGGCTACAACTAGACCAAAATATGAGAGCTGCTGGCTCAGATGCTGAATTAACAAGCACCAACTCGTTTTTTAATGATACCATTCCGGCTAAATATTTGGAGCAATACATTGCCAACGGTGGAAGTTCATATGATTTTGATGGTGGCTTTAATATAGAATATGTAAAAGACGCCTCAGGTAAGGCTATGAGTTATCTTATTCAGAAAACCATGATGAAAATCCGTCTGCCAAAAGCTTTGCAGCCAGGAGAGAATATGGAGTTTTCTATTGCCTGGTCTTACATTGTGAACGACAGGATGAAAGGTGGTGGCCGTTCTGGTTTTGAATATTTTGAAGAAGATGGAAATGCACTTTATACTATTGCGCAGTTTTATCCAAGAATGGCCGTTTATAATGATGTAGAAGGCTGGCAAAATAAGCAATTTCTAGGTTCAGGTGAGTTTGCACTTACGTTTGGAGACTACGATGTAGAAATTACCGTTCCGGATGATCATATTGTGGCAGCCACAGGAATGGTGCAAAATGCAAAAGAAGTATTAACAAAAGAACAGTTTAATCGCTATGAAAAAGCTTTAAAATCTAAAGAGCAAACATTTATTGTTACGCAGGAAGAAGCTGTTGCCAATGAAAAAGAGAAATCTACCAACTACGAAACATGGAAATTTAAAGCTGAAAATGTGAGAGATTTCGGATTTGCCAGCTCCCGTAAATTTATTTGGGATGGCATGATGGTTGAACTGGAAGAAACCAAGCCATTTGCACAATCATTTTATCCTAAAGAGGGTAATCCATTATGGGAAAAGGAATCTACTAAAGCAGTAAAAAACACATTAGTATTATATTCTGAAAGAACTTTTGATTATCCATACCCACAAGCCACCTCAGTGCATGCCGCTTCAATAGGCATGGAGTATCCCATGATTTGCTTCAATTTCGGACGACCTGAGCCCGATGGCACCTATTCTGTAAGAACACAAATGGGAATGACTTATGTAATTGTGCACGAAGTTGGTCATAACTACTTTCCTATGATTGTGAACTCTGATGAGCGTCAGTGGGCCTGGATGGATGAAGGCTTAAATTCATTCCTGGAGTCTAATGTTATGTGGGAATATTATCCGGATTTACCTTATAACAGTAATTCGCCACAAGCCATTACCGGTTACATGAAAAGTAGCAAAGATAAGCAAAGGTCTATCATGACCAACCCAGAACAGGTACTACGTTTAGGGCCAAATGCTTATACTAAGCCGGCTGCCGCACTTAATATTTTAAGAAACACCATTTTAGGCCCTGAGTTATTTGATGAGGCTTTCAAAGCATACGCACAAAGATGGAAGTTTAAGCACCCTACTCCTGCTGATTTCTTCAGAACGCTCGAAGATGCTTCCGCTGTGGATTTAGATTGGTTTTGGAGAGGTTGGTTCTATTCCACAGACCATGTGGATATAGCAATTGACGAAGTTAAATATTATAGAATTGCTTCAGAAGAAGAAAGTAAAGATAAAAGAACCAAAACTCCAAAAGGCAACTTAGGGAAATCTGATGAGGAAAAAACTAAGAAAACAGACTTTAGCGATGGCCCTGAATATATCACGGTGGACAAAACCCCTGAATTCTGGTATGGAGAATACCGCTCAAAAGTAAATGACGAAGAAATTAAAGCAAGATATGAAGACAAACATTTCTACGAAGTTTCCTTTACAAATGAAGGCGGATTGGTAATGCCTCTTATTGTAAAATTTGATTATAAAGATGGCACATCTGAAACTAAGCAAATACCTGCTGAAATCTGGAGAAAAAATGAACTGAAAACCCAAAAAGTGTTCATTTTGGATAAAGAAGTAGAAAAAGTGTCATTCGACCCTAAAGAAGAATTGGCTGATACTGAAATGCATAATAATGTTTTTCCGAAAAAGGAGGAGTCAACTAAGGTGGATGAGTTTAAGAAAAAAGGAAAATAATTTTTGGTACTACCATAAATTTAGTGGTAAGTTTAAATAACATTAGAAGGATCGGCCTTATTCATTTTAGGGATTTTGAATTTCTAATTGGATAAGAAACAAAATGTTTGACCGCAGGAAGTTTTTTTGGTTCCCAATTAGAAATTCAAAATGCCGTT
>JBBSPJ010000196.1:0-8462 GCA_038258905.1 Cytophagales bacterium | reverse complement strand
TTTGATATTGCAGATTCTGATTTTAGAGTAGATGGTAGTCTGAGCGATTTCCCTGCAGTTTTCCATGGTATAAACAAACCTATAATGGCTGCTTTAAATATTAATTCTAATGCCATTAATTTCAAAGATTTAATCCCTGTAAAGGAAGGGGATACCGCTAATGAAGAGGTGTTAGGTGATTTTAAAATTAAATTAGCATTTTCCACAACTGCTGACCAATTATCAGGATTTGAGTATTTACCTAAAGGCGAGTTCTTTATAGAGGATTTATATGGAAAGTTTAATAATTATGCACATACTTTTCATGATTTTCATACAGATATAATTATCACAGATAAAGATTTTAAATTAATTGATTTTACCGGCGAAATTGATCAGACAGATTTTCATTTTACCGGTTCGCTACTGAATTATCCCAAATGGTTCCAAAAAGTAACCACAGGTGATTCCAGGTTAGAGTTTGACTTGGTATCTAACTACATACATCCAGGCGATTTGTTAAGCTATAATGGGAGTTTGTATATGCCTGAAGATTATAAGAATGAAGAAATACGAGATTTAAAATTGCACGGCACTTTAGATTTGCATTATGATTCTATTTTTAAGTCAGCTGATTTTTATCTCCAAGAATTGGATGCCAAATTGAAATTACATCCTTTAAAACTGGAGGACTTCAAAGGAAGGTTACATTTTGAAGAACAACAGTTGCTGGTAGAGAATTTCTCAGGTAAAATGGGTAAGAGTGACTTTTTGATTAATATGGACTACTTTTTAGGTGAAGATTCAACAATACAAAAGAGAGCTAACTTTTTTAAGTTACAATCTAATGCACTCGATTTAGATGCTTTAATGAATTATGAAACAACGGCAAAAGAAGATACCAACCATGCAGAGGCATTTAATATTTTTACTATTCCTTTTAAAGATATGCAATTCAGCACTGCTATTAAACAAATGAATTTCCATACCTACTGGTTAACAGACTTCCACTTAGAAGCAAGAAGTACGCAAAACCATTATTTGTATTTGGATACATTGTCGCTTATGGCCGCTGATGGTGCTATGGGATTGAAGGGTTATTTCAATGGATCAGATTCCAATCATATTTATTTTAGCAGTGACCTTATGGCAAATCAACTTGATATGGATAAGCTGCTGCTTAAGTTTGAAAATTTTGGGCAAGATTACTTTATCAATGAAAATTTACATGGAAAAGTAAGTGGGAAAATCAAGAGTAAGCTTTTGGTTTATCCTGATTTTACTCCAATAATCGACAAAAGTGAGGCGCAATTTGATCTTACAATTTACGAAGGCAGTTTGGTCAATTTCGCACCATTAAGTGCCATGTCGAGCTATTTTAAAGATAAAAACTTGAGCTTAGTAAGGTTTGATACACTACAGAATGAATTTAAATTATCTAATGGTGTTTTGGAAATTCCTAAAATGACTATCAATTCCAGCATTGGGTTTATGGAGCTTTCAGGCAAACAAAGTTTGGATTTAAATATGGATTATTATTTACGTGTTCCCTTGGGTTTGGTCACCCAAGTAGGTTTTCAATCTCTATTCGGAGGGAAAAATGAAGATGAAGTTAACCCAGAACAAGAAGATGCTATTGTTTATGCTGATGAGGATAAGAAAATAAGGTACCTGAACATCAATATTAAAGGAACCCCTGATGATTTTAAAATCAATTTAAAGAAGGATAAAAAAGCGCCTTAGGGGTATTTAAAGAAAGCAAAATTAAATGGCAAGCATTTCATCTCTTTCGCAATTATAGCAATAACAATTCACCTTGTTTTTAAGCAATCCGGATTTAAGAATTGATTTACCCAATAGCGCTCTAACACTTTCCTGAACGCCTTCAGTGATGCTTGGGTGAGGGTGCACACATTCTGCTAATTCCTCAATCCCTTTATTCATGCTAATAAGCAATGCAACGGCCTGAATAGAAGATGAAGCTTGTACACCAACGACTCTCATACCTAAAACCTTCATTTCTGTATCATCAGTTACCAATAATTTGATGAAGCCTTGTGTCTTTCTTTTGGCAATGGCTCTTGTAATGGTAGAGTAATCTACCGTCACCACTTTAAAATTAATCCCCTTTTCCTTTGCCATTTTTTCATTCAATCCTACTCCAGCTACCTCAGGATTCAAAAACATGATGGTACTCACATTATCATACACTAAGGCACGTTCAGGGTGGCTAAATATTTTTTCTACCGCGTATCGTCCTTCTAATTCGCCAACATTCAATAGATTTATATCAGCAGTAATATCACCTACCGCATAAATATTATTTACAGAAGTTTTAGTATCGTGATCTTCAATACCTCTTTTTCCCATTTTTATAGGTACAGCTTTTGCCCAAATGTTTTCATAGTTTGGCACTCTACCTACTGAAATCAAAGCCTTGTCTACCTGAAAGCTTTCCGTGTGACCATCAGAAAATTGGAGTTCATATACCACCTTACCATTTTGAATTTTCATTTTTGCTAAAGAAGAATTCCTGTGGATATGCACACCTTGGTCTTCCAGGTTTTTCTCTATAACAGCTACTACATCTGCATCTTCAAAAGGTAATATGGTATCTCCTTTATCAATCAAATATACTTTAGTTTGCCCGAAACCTGCAAAAATAGTAGCATATTCACAACCTATAACTCCTGCACCCACAATCACCAGGCTTTTGGGAAAGTCATCCATTTTTTCAATAGTATCACTAGTCAATATTAGTTTTTCATCAACTGGTATATTAGGTAAAGTTCTTGGTCTGCTACCGGTGGCAATGATGATATTTTCTGCTATGACAATTTTCTCCTCTGTATCAGTGAGTATTCGCACCATTTTCTCCTCAATAATTTCTGCTGTTCCTTTTATAAAACTGAGCGCTGACTGATTTTTGGAACTATTTATCACACAATCCAGATGATCTTGCAACAGGTCCACACGCTCTTTGATAGCATTATTCACTTCAATTTGAATCTCTTTCCATATGGTTTTTGGAGCCTTCATGCCGTATCTCGCTAAATTTTTTCTAAAGGCAAGCATATCTCTTGAAAGCTCCCACCATGTTTTGGAAGATAAGGCTCCATTAGCGATACCGGCACCTCCTAATTGGTCTTTTTCAATCAATAAAGTTTTCTTTTTTAAATCGACTGCGCGCATGGCAGCAGCATAGCCTGATGGACCTGCACCAATGATTACTAAATCGTATTTTTCCATGTGGAGTAAATAAGTTACGGGTTTCCTATATTTCTCAATTGTTTAAATGAATAGAAACCATAATTATGATACAAGATATCAATTAAGATTTATTTTGCAATAATTGGTATTTTTTTAATAGATAAGTCTTTATGGTTTTTTTAATTTTATAAGTATTTAATTTTGAATTAAATGATTTTGAAATGGAAATCCATCGAATTTTAATAAGATTTCAATAGAATTTATTTAAATATTTTGAAATTTTGGTTTTGTAATCGTTTGCATTTTTATAAATATCTTTATTTAGCAAATCTCGTTCAAATACTTGCCTTTGGGCTTTTTTATTTGTGCCATTATTGGCATTTTTGAATATCATTAAGATTTTTTAAAACTAATAACTAAAAATATGGCTAATCCGGGAGTGCTTTCAGGAAAAGAAATGATGGACTTGTTGCATCATGCAAAAGATAATAAATATGCTTTACCAGCAGTAAATGTAATCGGTAGTAATACAATTAATGCTGTATTGGAAACAGCAAGGGATGTGAATTCCCCAGTAATTATTCAATTCTCTAACGGAGGGGCAGCGTTTAATGCAGGAAAAGGACTATCTAACGATGGACAAAAAGCTGCTATTGCAGGTGGTATAGCGGGAGCACACCACGTAAGGTTAATGGCAGAGCAATATGGTGTGCCTGTGATTTTGCATACTGATCATGCCGCTAAAAAATTATTGCCATGGATTGATGGTTTGTTAGAAGCCGGAAAAGAATATTATAAGAAGAATGGTAAGCCATTGTATAGTTCACACATGTTGGATTTATCTGAGGAGCCATTAGAAGAAAACATTGCTATCTGTAAAGAATACCTAAAGCCAATGAGCGATATGGGTATGCTTTTAGAAATAGAGTTAGGTATTACCGGTGGTGAAGAAGATGGTGTTGATAACACAGGAGTGGATAGCAGCCGATTATATACACAACCCGAAGAAGTGGCTTATGCGTATGAGCAATTAAAAGAAGTAAGTGATAATTTCACTGTTGCTGCCTCTTTTGGTAATGTACATGGTGTTTATAAGCCAGGTAATGTGGAGTTAAGACCCGACATTTTAAGTAAATCTCAGGATTTTATCCAGAAAAAGCATAATACAGGCGATAAACCTGTATTGTTTGTATTCCATGGCGGATCTGGTTCAGAGCCTGAAAAAATTACTGAAGCTATAGGCTATGGTGCTATCAAAATGAATATTGATACTGATTTACAGTGGGCATTCTGGGATGGCATCAGAGGCTATTATGTTGGTAATGAAGATAATCTGCAGAAACAAATAGGAACCTCTAAAGATCCTGATGCACCTAATAAGAAATTTTATGACCCAAGAGTTTGGTTGAGAAAAGGCGAGGAAAGCTTGTCAGTTCGTTTAAAGCAAGCATTTAAAGATTTGAATTGCGATAATAGAATAGTATAAAGAAGTAAAAGAATTTTAAATAAAGGAAGTACAAGTGTTTCGCTTGTACTTTTTTTATTTCAATAATATTAATCGGTTGGCTTATTTTGTTGTTTTAAAAATCCAAAAACTTCAATTTTCTTTTCTTTGATTCGATACACTACAGTATAGCCTTTAAATATTAGGTCTCTAATATTTTGATCTTCGAAATAGATAGATTTCCTGTGTTTTAATGGGAAGTTTGAAATTTTCTTAATTTCTGTAAGAAGTTGATTCTTAAATTTTCGAGCACGATTTGGAGAATCCTTAGCAATAAATTTAACTTGATCCGAAAGTCGATTGAGAAAAGTATCTTTAAATACTATTTTCATGTCTGGAGATCACTTTTTCTAATTCAATTTCAAGTTCATCCATCGAAAAGAATTTGGCATTTCCTTTATCAATTTCATGAAGTTCATTGTGCAGATAATTTTTATCCTTTAAGAAATGATCATCCTCAGAAATGATTTCAATATCCGATTTACTAAACCTTTTCAAAATCAAAACAAGTTTTTCATAAACCTTTTCGTTAACCCTTAGCTTAATTGTTTGCATAATTATTGTTTTTCTAATATAACAAATATACAATTTTTGGCGATCTTTGATATTAAATATACTTGAAAACCATATTTACATAAAAGAGTAATTTTTTAAGCCACTTTTTATGAAGTACATCCAGTCAATTTTATATCTTACTGTTTTATTAATCTTTATTGCCTGTAATGAACGCAATATGAATGAATCAGAAACTAAATCCAATACTGAATTCCCTGATGCTGTAGCCTACGAAATATTTATTCAATCTTTTGCCGATAGCAATGGAGATGGAATTGGTGATATACCTGGAGCTACTCTAAAGCTTGCTTACTTGGAGGATTTAGGGATTAAGGCAGTTTGGTTAATGCCCATTATGCCATCTCCCAGCTACCATAAATATGATGTAACTGATTATAAAGCCATTCATCCTGATTATGGCACGATGGACGATTTTAAAGAATTTGTTGAGGAAGCACACAAAAGAGGAATTAAGGTAATTATAGATATGATTATCAATCATACTTCTTCTGAGCACCCTTGGTTTCAAGCAGCGAAGGAAGATGAAAATAGTAATTATCGTGAGTATTATGTTTGGGCTGATAAAGACAGTATTGCCAATGAAATCGCCAAGAAAGAAGTTACACAAGATTCTGATAATATCAGGCAGTGGCATGCTGTAGATGGGGATGAGAAATCTGAGCACTATTATGGTTTCTTCTATGGTGGCATGCCCGATTTGAACTTTGATTCTGAGCTGGTGAGGCAGGAGATTATTGATATCAGTAGATTCTGGCTAGAGGATGTAAATGTAGATGGTTTCAGGTTGGATGCTGCCAAGCATATTTTCCCGGATGAAAGAATATCCGACTCTTATGAATGGTGGCAATATTACAGAGATGAAATGAGAGTGATTAAGCCGGATGTCTATTTAATAGGAGAGGTCTGGGCATCTTCCGATATTGTAAAGGAATTTGCCAAAGGCTTGCCGGCCTTATTCAATTTTGATTTGGCAGGGAGCATTCAGCAATCAGTGATTCAAGGCAAACATGTAGCCGCAACTATTGAAGGTCCTGAATGGGTGAATTTAGATAATGAAAACCTGGTAGATCGGCTGGTTAAGCAAAGGAAGGATCTACAGTCTGTGGCTCCCGACTTTAAAGATGCCATTTTCCTAAGTAATCATGACCAAAATAGAGTACTAAGTAATTTTAATGGTGATATTAAAAAGGCTAAATTGGCAGCTTCGATTTTGCTCACCTTGCCGGGAACTCCTTATATTTATTATGGAGAGGAAATAGGGATGCTTGGAAAAAAGCCAGACCCTAATATTAGAGAGCCATTTTTGTGGGATAAAAAATCAAAAGATAAAATTAGGCCAGATTGGATAAAAGCTAAATTTTCCAAAGACTCTACTGTAGCACCTCTCAAGAAACAGCAAGAAAATGATGAGTCTATATACCATCATTACAAAAACTGGATTCAGCTTAGAAATGACCATGTTGAGCTATATCAAGGTGAAATTGAAGCAATTAACCCCAATAATGAACATATTATGGCATTTTCTAGGTATTATATGGAAGGCACTTTAATGATTTTACACAATCTTTCTGAGCAAACTCAAAAAATAAATTTGTCTTATTCTGAAATTATTTATGGAGGTAAATATGCAAAAGGGAATGGCACTTCTATCGAAATTGAAGGTATGCGAAGTGTCGTTTTGAGGTAGTTAAATAGATAATTCAAAGCAATATTTAAATTTTACCAAAGATGGCTGGCGCGAGTTTTCAACTCGTGTCTGCGTAAAAATGTAATTGAGTAAAGATTACTATTTTACTTGTAAATTTCAATGGTACGAGCTACTAGCTCGCACCAGCATACTGTGCGATTTGGCTAATTTCGGACTATCCTCCCACCTTAGCAGGAATCTAGGTCAGTACCGAAGGTCAGACCGGCTTTTACTTACCGCTGTCTCCTGCTAAACTCTGCAACAAGGCTCGTCATCCCTTAAAATTCAATATCCGGAGGATATTAATTTATAAGGGATCCCCTTCGTATTTCACTGGGTTTCGTAAAATGACCTTTGAATTGAATATAGTGTTTCAAATAAAAATGCCCTAGGCACGCATTGTACTAAAGAGCTAGGGGGTCCCAAATAAATTTCTCCGTTGCACTTCAAAAGTGTTGCCTGCCAGCCTTTGGCTGGGCTGGGGATGACGAGTTGTTTATGGAGATTTTAGAGGTGGTTTTAATTAAAAATAGATAAAAATCCTTCCATGGGCAAACTCCCTCTCTTCAGGAAGAGAGGGTTGGGGTGAGTTGTTTAATAGATTGGGCTGAGCTCAGAAGAGACTTAAGTAAATTATTTGGCAATCAGCCTGCGATCAAGAAAATGTCTGACCTTTGTAAGGTGCCAACATCAGTCTTTATGATAGCATTTTACGTTTCAATATTGCTGTAGGTAGGCAGGATGCAAAATAGCCGGGGGGTCCCAAATAAATTTCTCCGTTGCACTTCAAAAGTGTTGCCTGCCAGCCTTTGGCTGGGGATGACGAGATATTTATTGAGCTTGAATAAAATATATAAATGAAATATGATTATTAATCTTCCCTTAAGCGAACTCCCTCTTTTTTCAAGAGAGGGATGGGGTGAGTTGTTTTAGAGATTGCAGAAAGTTTCAAATAAAAGATAAATATCAACTGTAGCTGGTGCGAACTCCCTCTCCTTTGGAGAGGGCAGGGGTGAGGCCAACACCTATTTACCTTCCTTCAAATAATCAAAATGTGCCACAGCTACTTTAATGTCTGAATATTCAAATTCATCTCCAAGAGCAGCTTTGATCTCTCCATAGGATTCAGAGCCCACTTTTTCAATTACCTTGCCAATTTGATCTAATTTAACCTCATCAATAAACTGATCAGCTTTTAAATCACCTGAAGCAATGTACTTGCTTAAATGCCCCATAATAGTACCGGATACAAGGGCTCGTTCTCTACAGATTTCCTCCATGCTCATGCCCGACTTAAATAATTTATAGCTGATTTCAGCGGTTGGGGTTTTATCTCTTTTCTTACTCTTTTTTAATGGCTTTTTATCTTTTTCTTCTTTAAAAACCTTGGTGGAATACAAATCCTTTTTACTAGGGATTTTATTATCTGCTGCAGCTGACACCACCACATTCACCTTATTGATTCTTAAAAAAGTGGCTATAATTTGCTTTGTTAACTCATCCAAT
>JBBSPJ010000195.1:0-8616 GCA_038258905.1 Cytophagales bacterium | reverse complement strand
CTGTTTTTTGAGTAACAATTTCCGTTCACGTTTTTCCTCGTGGTTATAATGAGTGCCTAACTCATATTGCCCAATATGCAAACCTTTTACATAAACTTCATTCCTGTGAATATAGCAGTAAGATTCTTGCAAATTCACTTTATTGAGTCGGATGGCTTTAATTTCGGTTCCTTGCAACACAATTCCTGTGATGTAGGTATCTAGCCACTCAAATTCGTAGCGAGCCTTTTTGTTTTTTACTAATATGGAGGTACTAAAATTTTTCTTATCCGTCATAAAACTTGTTTCTCAAATATAAAAATAACTAATCCTCTCGCATGATTAAAAGGAATTTGTTAATAATTCTAACTACCCCTTATTTTCAGTCTAAAAAAAGTATTATTTCAACTGATTGAAAATAGCTTGAATCTTGTCTTTAGGTAATATTTTTTGGCCGGTCTCGCCTTGTGCAATAACCCTATCGTTTACGGTAGCTAGGAAGGAACAGACTATTTCATTCTTTACGATAGATTGAATTTCACCTTTAATTAGCACTTCCTGGCCAAGTAAAGCAGGAGATTGATGTTCAATATGTAATCTGGTACCAATTCCCTCTTCGTGTAATTCCAACATATCTATTACAAATAATCGGGTACACCATTCAATTTCCCTAGCTAATGTAAAAGTAGCGCAAACCTGGTGAACAGATTGCTGTTTAAATTGAGCAACATCCCTTTCAGTTACTTTAAAAGAATATTTTTTAATATCACCAATTTGATAAACCTGCTTCATTCTTTACTACTAAACCGAAAATTTCATTCTGGGTTGCGGTGCAGCATCCATTCCTAAAAAATCTTTCTGTAAGTATTTATAATGGGCAGAAATAGCTATCATAGCTGCATTATCTGTACAGTATTCAAACTTGGGGATATACACATTCCAATTTAATGCATCACCCTCCTCCTTCAGGGTTTTCCTAAGATAGGAGTTAGCAGATACACCGCCCGCGATAGCAATTTGTTTAATGCCTGTATGTTTAGCCGCTTTTTTCAGTTTTTGTAGTAAAGTGGTTATCAGTCGATGCTGAATGCTAGCGCAGATATCATTTAAATGCGTTTTCACAAACCTGTCATCTTTTTGGCTTTCTCGTTGCAAAAAATAGAGCACGGCTGTTTTAATACCGCTAAAGGAGTAATTAAATCCTTGCATTTCAGTCTCAGGAAAAGGAAAAGCTAATGGATTACCATCCTGTGCATATTTATCGATCATAGGACCTCCAGGATAGGGCAAACCAATTATTTTAGCAATTTTATCGAAGGCCTCCCCTACTGCATCATCTTGCGTTTCGCCTAAAATCTCCATATCCAGGTAATCATTTACTTTTACAATTTGGGTATGCCCTCCACTAACTGTTAAGCATAAAAAGGGAAATTTAGGCTTCGGTTCATCTATAAAATGGGCTAAAATATGCGCCTGCATATGATTTACCCCAATTAAAGGTATTTTCAATGCTGAAGCTAAAGATTTTGCAAAGCTACTCCCCACCAATAATGCACCTAATAATCCAGGACCTTGGGTAAAAGCCACTGCATTTAGGGCATTCTTGTCTATATTTGCATCCGAAAGTGCTTGATCAATCACGGGAACTATATGTTGCTGATGCGCTCTGGATGCGAGCTCAGGAACTACTCCCCCGTATTTCTCGTGAACTGATTGTGTTGCAATTATATTATTAAGTACTTTCCCGTTTTGAATAACAGCGGCAGAAGTTTCGTCACAAGATGACTCAATTGCTAAAATAGTTAAATCCATATATTGAAAGAGGAAAAAAATATATCGCAAGGTATTAAAAAAGGTATTGCAAAAGCAATTTTATGGCTCTTCCTTATCATATTTTTTACATTGAGCATAATTGTTTTGGCGATGCAATCCTCCTATGTACAAACCAGAATAGCACAGGAAGGCAGTGCATATTTAAGCAATAAACTAGGTTTTGATTTCACTATTGATCGCATCAATATTGACTGGTTTGATCAAATTACTATAAGCGGATTAGAGGTAAAAAATAAAGACAATTCTGAGTTTGTCAATGTAAATGAGCTCGTGATCAATTACGATATTAAGGAATTAATTAGCGTTCAAAATATATTTTTTGATGATGTCACCCTTTCGGAGGGCAATGTTATGCTGGTCAGAAATAAAGGTGATGAATACTTCAATATTGATTATTTGATTGAAGCCATTAATAAACTAACAGCGAGTGAGGATAAAAAGGCTAAAACCAATCCTAAAAATTTACTTATTCAGCATATTATACTAGATGATATACAACTGGGGATCATCAATAACGATGTAGATAGCATCAAAGAAGGCTTTAATTATAATCAGTTTATCTTAAAGGATTTAAATGCTGAGGTTTTCAACTTTTCAAGTAAAAGAGACACCATTAAAATGGAGATCAATAGGCTTACTGCAAGAGATTCCGTTTCCAATTTAATGATAAAAAATATTAAGGCCAATTTTGAGATTTCACAAAGTAAATTGGCGCTTTCACAACTCAAATTAGAAATAAATGAAAGCATTATCCGCGACTCCATTGTTTTCACCTATTCTACTATGAAAAACCTCTCCTACTTTGTAGATTCTGTTAATGTAGTAGCAAATTTCAAAAACACTATTTTACATGCTAAAGATCTGGCATACTTTGCTCCCTATTTAAGTAGGTATACCGAAAAAGTTAATCTGACTGCTAATTTTAGAGGTAAAATAAAAAATTTCACAGCCAGAAATCTGGATTTGAAATTTGGAAAAAACAGCAATTTTAATGGAAGGTTAGAAATGGACGGGTTACCAAAAACCTCTGAGGCATTTATTGATTTTAACCTCAATAGCGCCAAATTAGCTCCGGAAGATCTAAAACAATATATTAACGATAGCCTTACTAACAGAAGAATACGAGCGCTGGGTACCATTAACTTCTTCGGTAATTTTATTGGCTTCCCAAAGGATTTTGTTGCTAATGGTGTTTTTGATACGAAATTAGGTAGAGTGGAATCCGATATCAACCTCAAAACATCTGACAATGTTGCCCTCACGCAATATAAAGGAAGTTTATCCACCTTTAATTTCGATTTAGGAGCATTTTTGGAGGAGGATTCTCTGTTTCAAAAAGTACAAATGAAAGGAAATATTAATGGTAAAGGAATCACTTTAGCTACCGCTAATATTCAGTTAGATGCCAGAATAGCTATGCTAGGTATTTATGGCTATAACTATCAAAATATTATCACCAATGCCCGCCTCTCCAAGGAATTTTTTAATGGTAAAATTAATGTTAAAGATCCCCTCTTAAAGCTCGGAATGGTAGGATCTGTTGATCTAAGAGACAATAAAAATATTATTAGTGTTGTAGCAGATTTAGATACTATTAACCTGAAATCACTAAATATAACCAAGGAGGACATCATTATAAAAGCCTCTGGCAAATTAGATGGTAAAGGGATTAAATTAGACAGTATAGTAGGTGATGCCTATTTAAAAAACGTTTATGCAAAATATAGAGGCAATATTTATACACTAGATACACTGAATATTAACACAGAAAAAACAGATGACAATAGAAGTCTCTTTATTGATTCAGACCTGCTAACAGGTTCGATTAATGGTAAATACCAATTCAGCGAATTATATAAAGATTTCAATACATTAATCCATGAATTTCAATTGAACATTAAAAATGATGAAGAAGATTTAGAAAGATACTATAGCACCATAAAACCCAACAAAGAATATAATAATTATCAAGTGCTTTACGACTTAAACATTAAAAAAATTAACCCTCTATTAAAACTGATTTTACCTCAACTTTATATAAAACCTGGAACAAACGTTGTAGGCAGTTTTTCTAATGGTCAGAATAGTATTTTTAATATTTCCTCAAAAATAGACTCTCTTAATTTTAACAATATAGCATTTAGAAATAATGAACTTGAATTAACTTTTTCCAAAGACCACAGTAGCAGGGATGTGTTAGGCATGGGTTATGTATATTCAATGGCGCAGCAATTTTCTGAATCTTTATCCACAGAAAACATTGAAGCCGAATTAGTTTGGCAGGGCAACACCATTGATTTCAACGCTTACTTGCAACAGCCGACTTACGAAAGTGATTTAGATGTTGCCGGAGTAATAACTTTCTTAGAAGATAGCACCTCCATCGAAATGAGTCCCTCACGAATTAATGCGCTCGAAAATATTTGGAAATTTAAACCAAATAATAAAGTAATCATTACTGAAAACGCCTACATTTTTGAAAATTTTGGGATAGGTACATCCCAACAAAATATTTTGGTAAATGGAGAGCTCTCTAAAGACTCCACGAAATTTCTCACCGTGGAAATTGACAGTTTTAATATAGAAAATATTAATAGTCTCACGCTTAGTAGAAAATTTAAAGGAGACATTAGGGGATTTGTTAGAATTCAAAATTATCAAAATGAATATATTATTGACAGTGACCTCGATATTCATTCATTTTTTATTGATGAATTCATGATCGGAGATATTAGCGGAATTACGGAATGGAAAGCGCAGGAGAAAAAGCTTGACATGAATTTTATGGTGAACAGAAATGAAAAAGATATTATTGCTATAAATGGCACTTATGAGCCAAATTCAGAACTTAACTCTTTAGACCTTAACGCCAGGTTAAATGATGCCAATTTACTCGTAGCAGAACCCTTTATAAACTCTATTTTCTCCGAAATTAATGGTGAAATTAATGGGCAATTTAAAATTACGGGTAATTTGAATTATCCGATTATTAAGGGAGTAGGCGCAATTACTAATGGTGCCTTAAAGGTAAATTATTTGAATACCTATTATAATTTCACGGGTGATATTGCATTTGATCAGGATAAGGTATCATTTCTGGGTTTGCAATTGGTAGATAACCAAGGTGAACAGGCTAATTTAAATGGTGATTTACTACATAATGGTTTCACAGATTTAACCCTTGATTTAAGAGGTAAAATGTACTCTTTTCAGGTTTTGAATACAACCGCCAACGATAATCAACTCTTCTATGGTAGTGCTTATGCTTCTGGTGATGTGAGTTTTACAGGTCCAACAGAAAATTTAACCATTGCAGCAAATGCTCGAACAGAAAAGGGTACTCGCCTTTTTATTCCGGTGGAAAGCACATCTACTGTCTCCAAAGAAGACTACATACATTTTATTAATGTTAAAGATACCACGAATAGAAAAGAAGGTGCCTTTAATGTAATTGAAGAAGTTAAATTAACAGGTGTTAATTTAAATTTCGATTTAGAAATTACCCCGGATGCCTATGCGGAAATTATTTTTGACCTGAAATCCGGCGATATTATTCGTGGTAGAGGAAATGGAAAAATAAGCTTAAACATTGATAATAATGGTGCCTTTACCATGCTAGGGGACTATACGCTTACTGAGGGCGGGTATAATTTCACCCTATACAATATAATCAACAAGGAATTTAAGGTCCAGCCTGGAAGCCGCATATCATGGGATGGTGATCCATATGGAGGTAATTTGGATATCAAAGCTATTTATGAGCAAAATATATCTCTATTGCCCATTATAGTAGATACCACCTTCCATTCCAGCCCTGAATTGAGGAGGCGCTACCCGGCCCGTGTAGCACTTGATTTGCAAGGAGATTTACTAAAACCACAGGTAGATTTTGAAATAGACATTAGTGATTATCCTGACAATATCAGGTCTGCAAGTGGCCAACCTTTAGCATTAGGTACAGAAATGGCCTCCTTTAAAGCGGAATTACAAGCAGATGAACAAGAACTAAAGAGGCAGGTGTTTAGCCTTATTATTTTAAGGAGGCTATCACCAAGAGCTTCCTTTGCTGTGAGTGGCTCTGTTGGTAATTCAGTAAGCGAATTCTTCTCAAACCAACTGAGTTATTGGGTAACCCAAATAGATGATAAACTGGAGATTGATGTAGATTTAGGCTCTTTTGATAGCGAGCAGTTTAATACTTTTCAACTCCGTTTGTCATATAGCTTCCTGGATGGAAGATTAAGAGTGACCCGTGATGGTGGCTTTACCCAAGGACCTACAGACGATGTAAATCAGGAGATCTTAGGGATTTTAGGAGATTGGTCAGTTGAATATCTACTAACACCTGACGGAAAACTACGAGTAAAAATTTATAACAGAACTAATTTCAATGTGATTGACAACTTCAACAATACAGCATCCACCAGCACAGGTGTCAGCCTTATCCATGTCACTAGCTTTAATCAATTACGTGAAATTTTTGAACGCACCAAACAGAAAAAGATGCAGTCACCGCCCAAAAATACAACACCAGAGGAAAATGAGGCTGATACATTAGAAACCAACTCTAAAGCAGTAATAAGAAAAGAAGATGAAAATTCTTAAACCATAGTCTCTGGTTTAGGTTTATATTTTGCGTATCTAAAGAAAAATTTGTGGGAAAAATTAACATATTCTGGTTCAGAAGAGATTTAAGGTTATTTGATAATTCAGGTTTGCATTATGCCCAAAAAGATGGCAACCCAGTTTTACCAATTTTCATATTCGATACGGAAATTCTGGATAAGCTCGATGATAAAAAGGATGCTCGTGTGACTTTTTTACATCAAACCTTGCAGGAAATGGACAAGCAACTTAAAAAATTGGATTCAGGCATATTGATTAAGCATGGAAAACCTGAAGATGTTTTTAAAGAATTGATGAATGAGTATGAGTTAGAATCTGTATTTACCAACAGAGACTACGAACCCTATGCCAAAGAGAGAGATCAAAAAATTGATAATATTCTACAACAAAAAGGTGTAGGCTTTTTTGATTTTAAGGACCAGGTAATTTTTGAAAAAGAAGAGATTCTAAATGGGTCCGGTGAAGCCTATAAAGTTTTTACTCCTTACAAAAATAAGTGGCTGGAAAAATTCAATTCCGGGTTTATACATCCTTTTGAAGTCACCTTAAAGAAAGATAAATTCCACAGTTTTGATTCAAATTTTCCAGAGTTGAAGCAAATAGGCTTTGAAAAAAGTGAAGTGCCCATTCCTGATAAAGATTATCCGGAAGATATTATTAAGCAATATGATAAGCAAAGGGATTATCCTGCCAAAAATGGTACTAGCAGGTTGGGGATTCATCTAAGATTTGGCACCATAAGCATCAGGCAAGCTATTGAAAGAGCCCAAAAGCTAAATGAAACCTGGCTTAGCGAATTGATTTGGAGAGAATTCTACAGTATGATTTTAGGTAATTTCCCGCATGTGGTAGATGCAGCCTTTAAATCAAAGTACGATCATATTCCCTGGAGAACTGATGAAGAAGATTTTAAAAAGTGGTGTGAAGGTAAAACCGGCTACCCTATTGTAGATGCAGGCATGCGAGAGTTAAATACAACAGGATATATGCATAATAGAGTACGCATGATTACTGCCAGCTTTTTAACTAAGCATTTATTGATTGACTGGCGCTGGGGAGAAGCTTACTTTGCGGAAAAGTTGCTGGATTACGAATTAGCTTCTAATAATGGGGGCTGGCAATGGGCTGCAGGTACCGGAACGGATGCTCAACCTTATTTTCGTATTTTTAATCCTTATAGCCAAACCGATAAGTTTGATAAGCAAAATAAATACATTGAAGAATGGATTCCAGAGATCAATACTGATGAATATCCTAAACCTATTGTAGAACATAAATTTGCCAGACAGAGGGCGCTGGATACTTACAAAGCGGCATTGGATCAATAACTCTTTTAATTTGTTCAAGTTTAATTAGGTAACTCTTTCTGAATAAATTTAACTCAAAATATGCCTTATTCTGTATTTTAAGACGGTTATTTAAAATGAAACTTAAGCAATAAAACCTCAAAAATCATGAATTTCACTTACTTTGGAGGTCTTGACTAACCTCTTGATTTTCAATCAAATTTTATTCTTTATTATACTTTTGTCTACTATATAACAAACCCAACCCCGGAGGGGTGATATTTTGGTAGAAAAGACCATGAAATGTCAATGAGATTTTAGCAACATTTTTGAAACACGCAAAGCGTGGAAATCAAAAACGATGAAAAAATCTAAAATGAAGACGATTTATTAAATCGGAATCTCGTTATTTCTTTTTAGGTTCAATTTTGTGAAAGGAATCAAAAAGATATCGGCAATAGTAATTATCATGAGATAACTAACTTAAATTACTTTTCACTAACACTTGCTTTATTTTACTACGCAATCCTTCACTGGCAGGCAACAAAGGCATTCTTACATAATTTTCACAGACACTAAGTTGTTTTAAGGCTTCTTTCACTCCGACAGGGTTGCTTTCTTCATACATTAATGGATTGATTGCTAATAGGCTAAATAAAGCCTTTTGAGAATTAGCATAATCATTTTTTAAAGCTGAATGAGTCATTACTGAAAAAGTATTTGGAAAGGCATTGGCCATTACGGAAATAACTCCCACTGCACCTAAACTTATTAATGAGGTAGTTAGTAAATCATCGCCTGAAATTAACAGAAAATCCATTGGCTTTTCAGCAGCAATTTTCATGCACTGCTCCATATTGCCTGATGCTTCTTTTATACCAATTATATTTGG
>JBBSPJ010000194.1:0-8632 GCA_038258905.1 Cytophagales bacterium | reverse complement strand
TAGGTCTATAACTTTCACCTTTTCAGCTACTTTATTCTCTTTTAGAAAACTCTTAGCGGCACCATGACCAGCACAAAGAAATAGGACATCAATATCATTATGGAAGTCCTTCGAGAATATCAAATTTGTTTCACCGGTTAAGTCCTGGTGTATCTCACTCAACAATTTTCCTGCCTGACTCCCACTTACGGCAAAAGCAATTTCCACTTTCGGGTGGTTGAGTAATATTCTTATCAGCTCGCCACCAGTATAGCCCGCTCCTCCTATTATGCCAGCTTTAATCATTTGCTTTTTTATTTACCTGATGAAAAATAGCAGTCTGGTTGCCGAAAATTTTAGTGAATCCTTTCACGTCTTCCCCCGACCAGCCAGTGTTTTCTTCTCCGTATTTACCAAATTCGCTCGACATTAAATCATATTTAGAGTCTATTCCTTCCACAGCAAAGCGGTAAGGATATAATTTCACCCAAACATCACCGGTAACCGATTGCTGGGTATCCTCTAGAAATTTTTCAATATTGCGCATGGTGGGGTCTAAAAACTGACCTTCATGCAGTCTGTTGCCATACCAAACCGATAATTGCTCTTTCCATGAAAGTTGATGCTGGGTAAGCACATGTTTTTCCAATAAATGATGTGCTTTTATAAGCAAAACAGGAGCCGGCGCCTCAAAACCTACTCGACCCTTTATACCGATGATGGTATCGCCTACATGAACATCTCTGCCGATACCAAAACTCCCTCCTATTTTATTCAATGCCTGCACTAAATCAATTGGATGGCTATACTTCTGATCATCTAAAGCTACAGGTATTCCTTTGCTAAAAGTGATTTTCACACTACGTTCAACTGTCTCACTTACCTGAGTAGGATATGCCGATTCAGGCAGTGATTGTCTGCTGTTCAAAGTCTCTTTTCCTCCCACAGAAGTACCCCAAATCCCTTTATTGATAGAGTATTGTGCTTTGGCAAAATCCATCTGCACATTATGTGCTTGCAGGAATTCAATTTCGTCTTGTCTGGAAAGTTTATTATCTCTAATGGGTGTGATGATTTCTATTCCGGGAATGAGGGTCTGCAAAACCATATCGAAACGCACTTGATCGTTGCCGGCACCTGTACTACCATGAACAACAGTATTCACTCCTATTTCTTTGGCATAATGCGCTATGGCCAATGCCTGAAATACTCTTTCAGCACTTACTGAGAGTGGATAGGTATTATTTTTCAATACGTTTCCAAACACCAAATATTTAAGACATTCTTCCCAAAATTTTTGAGTTACGTCTACCGTTTTGTGGGATTGTGATCCTAAATCATTAGCCCTTTGTTCGATTTTAGCAACTTCTTCGGTATCAAAACCACCGGTATTTACGGTAATGGTGTGTACTTCATAACCGAGCACTTTGCTCAAATTAAGCACACAGTAAGAGGTATCTAATCCGCCACTAAAGGCTACTAATGCTTTTTTATTCATTTTTTAAAGGGTTTGTTGCTTCTTAAAGAATTTAATTAAGTTATTTTTCTAGGTTCAAGTCTGTAATTGATACCCCTATCATTCAATGAATTCACTCCAAAAACTGATGGAATCGAACTGAATAAGGAAATTTATCGATTGCATTCCAAATTTTCTTTTTAATCTTTTGCCTTGATGCAAAAGATAGAAAAAATCAAGACAAAAAGATGCTCCCACGCCTCAAAGCCTAAGCTCACCCCGCCTTTTTGCCGGGCCACCCGCTTTCGTTCGCTTTGGTGAACGAGTTGTGATGCAGTGTGCGAAATTGAGAATGAAAATTTATTAGCATACTTAGTAAGTATTTATGTAAAGTTTAAATTGTTCAAAAACTAAAAAAAGACCCGATCATTTGGAAAAAATTGAGCTTTTTGTCTTTTTTTTCTTCATTTGATTGCTGAGAAACGCTTGTCTTCTCTCTAAGAAAAATCTTCTTTTTAATACGCATCCATCGTGCGAAAAGGCTATACTCGCCTTCAAAATGTCTGCCCCACTTAGTTTTTTTAGGCTTTTTCTTCTGCTCCCAAGCCGGATCAAACAGCATAGCGGTGCAGAAACAGTTGGATTTACCTTTTGCCATTAAAATCTCATAATTCACGCAGCTTTTACAGCCATTCCAAAAGGCTTCATCGTCTGTTAATTCGGAGTAAGTTACGGGTTCATAGCCTATTTCTGAATTGATTTTCATCACTGCTAAGCCCGTAGTTAAGCCAAATATTTTCGACTCCGGAAATTTCTTTCTGGACAGCTCAAATATTTTTGCTTTGATGCTTTTTGCAACCCCTGTGCCACGGTAAGGAGGCGAAACAATTAAACCCGAATTGGCTACGTATTTGCCATGACCCCAGGCTTCAATATAGCAGAAACCCACCCAATCATTATTTTTGGTGAGGGCAATCACTGCTTTACCTTCTTGCATTTTTTGCTGAATGTATTCCGGACTACGCTGAGCAATACCTGTGCCTCGGGCAGCCGCCGAAGAAGCCATTTCGTCTGCAATAATTTGTGCTAAATAAGCATGTTCTTCACTAGCTATGCTAATGATAATATTTTGTTGATTTTTCATTGATCGAAATACCAAAAATTAAAATAGTTAAACCTAAACCTTAAATGTTAAGCTGAAAAATAGATAATAATACGTTGGAATTATGGGACCTGCGTAAGGCACACTATATATAGAGCCCCTTAGGGCCTGAATGTCCTAAGGCTAGGACGTACAGAAAAGTTTACTAAAGACAACACCATAGCACTTTTAGCCACCACTTGAGAAGGGCAGTTAAACTGATGAGATGATATGTTATTCGTGTTTGTCATTGATTATTGGACAAAGGTTCGGAATATTATTTTGCAAATGCAAATTTGTAAGGAATTTATTTTAAGTTTTTTGTTAAATTACAATTCAACTATTTTTCTACTCATCATTCCTTTAACATCCAATTGATCAAATCATCTGGCTCCACAATAGCCCAACTGTGCGGATGCCGGTCTCCATTGGCTCGGTAACCTCTATCTTTGGTGGGGATATATTCAACTTTGCTGAAGCCTTGTTCATTCATTTCACCATAAAGCTGTTTGATGTAATAGGCATTCATTTGCTCATAATCTGCCATTCTGTTTGCTTTCCACCAAGTTGTATCAGGTTCTGTATACAATCTGATCTTGGTATCTTTTAAATTTTTGACATTATTGATATTCTCTGTTTCTGAGGTGAAAACCGCCTTCCTCTCATAATTGTGTAAACTATCTGCAGGATTTCCTAATTGGGCACCAAGCATTTCAATTAAAAAACTACTCTCTTCAACGGAAGTCTGAGAAAATTTCCGCTCTAAATTCTTTTCTGACGTCAAGTACAAAGCCGCTAAATCAATAGGTGAATCCACAATGAAAATGCCTTTTGGTGCCAGCTCATATTTTTCGTTTGCCGTTAAATAATCTCCTACTAGCATCGCTACGTTTCCACCACTTGAAAAACCACCAATATAAATACCTTGTTTTAGCAGACTATTATCAGCAAAGATTTTTTCTATTTGTTGTGCTAATGCCTTCAATTCATTTTCCTCCAGCCAAAGTTTTTGGTTAAAGTTGGAATACATAATGGCTAACTTATTTTCTTTGGCTTTTTCAAGGATTTTAAATTCTCTTTTGATGTCATTAGCAGTTTGCGGAAAACCTCCAAACAATACTAAAACTGCCTCTGGTTTTATATTGGGTAATTCAAGTTCATAATCTATATGTGTAATTTGCTTGTATTCTACATGGACAAGATTTTGTGTTTTTTCTTTTTCAGTACTTTGGTTACACGATAAAAGCATTAAAAACGAGAGAGCGCCAATCAAAAATTTTCTCATAGGTTCTTTTGAATATTGATGATGATATAATATAAATGATTTTATTCTTTCAATAACTATATAGTTCTGTTAAACTAAAGTTTATGTACAAATTCATAACGTAGAATACTACATAAGAAATTTGAGGTTTATTTAATCTTTTGCCAACTGAGAACCAATAAATGGAATTCTTGGAGCCAAAAAATATCCTGTTAGACTAGCAAAAAGTATAGGAATAAAATGCCCAAATCCTGTTAAAGTGGCTAGCAAAATAGTAGTGCTCATTGGAGTTCTTGTAACACAAGCATTAATTGCTGCCATGCAGCTTACTATAGCTAAACTTAAGTTTATTGTCGGAAATATCTGATGAATAATCAATCCTAAGGTAGCTCCAACGAAAAACAATGGTATAATAAACCCACCTCTCCATCCTGATGTTACTGTGATAGATATTGCAATGATTTTAAAAATTAATACTGCCAACAAAAAAGTCAATGAGAAATTTCCTGAGAGGAGAACATTCAATTCATGATGACCGAAGTACCGGGTGATAGGAAGGTAAAATGCAATGGTACCTAACAATACACCTCCAATAAGTGTTTTGATATAAATGGGAATAGATCTTTTCTCGAAAACTGACTTAAAAAATTTGGTGCAAAAAATAAAAGTCCAACCAAAAAAAGCACCTAAAATTGCAAATAATACAGCAAAAGCAAAATCGAAAATTCCCGAATATTCATAGGCAGATAAATTCCATGTTGGCCCTAGTCCTAAATGAATAATCAAAGCAAAAACCAAATAGCTAAAGCAGCTTGCTACAAAAGCGGGTATAATTGCTTTATAATACTCCACGGCATGTTTATGGTGCAGTATTTCGAGAGAAAACAAACTACCCCCTAATGGCGCTCCAAATAAGGCCGTAAATCCTGAAGCCATTCCTGCAATACTTAAGGAGCGTAATTCCTCTCCTTTGAGTCGGAATAATTTCCCTATCCACGTGCCCATTGAGCCTGTTACTTGTACTAAAGGTGCTTCCGGTCCAAGGCTTCCCCCTGATGCCACACATAGTAATGATGAAAGTATCATGGAGGGGTTATTCTTGGGTTCAAGCTTACCTTTATTAAAGCGGATATTATTAACAATCAAATGAATTTCCCCTGGGTCTCCAATGAAATGAATGACTAACCCTGCTAAGAAACCGCAAATAGCCATTACAGGAATCACTTGCCAACCAGTAAAAAAAGCTAATTGGTGCATTAAAAATTCTAATCCAATCCAATAAATACCGGCAATTACCCCACCTACTAAGCCCAAAACAGCCCATAACAAAAAAGTACGACTAAAAACGAATGGATTAAATCTAATGGGTTGGTCTAAAATATTTAAATAATTTACTAATTTTCTTCTTCTTTTTAATTTCACTTTTTAGTATAATTAGATAAGAAATAAAAATGAATGAGTACCTGGTAACACATGAAAACATTGAGTGAATATTTTATCAAAAAGTAAAGAAACTATAAAGAACAGAACTTGCCAAATACTGGACAATTAATAATTTTAGAATACTATGGCTTGATTAAAAACAACATACTTTTGAAAAATTTGAATTATTTATTTTTGGTCGTTTATATCTTTTGTTGCAAAAAATAAGGTGAAGCACCTGAGACATTGAATCTTATCATAACCTATTAAAAAACTATACAACAGTTTAGAACAACATAATTAGCTATTTTAAAACCTAAATGATTAAAAAAACAACTCCCATTATCAGTTATTTTAAAAAACAGCCCAGATTACTATTTTTGATTGATGGCATTGGAGCGTTAACCTCAGCTTTACTATTAATTGTTGTTTTACCAAGTTTTGAAGAAATCTTTGAGATGCCACAACCTATGCTTTATATGTTAGCCTGTATAGCCCTTTTCTTAGGCTCCTACTCCTTTTGCTGCTTTTATTTATCACCTAAAAATTGGCCGCCTTATATGCTGGCTATTGCTGTGGCTAACTTTATATATTGTCTTGTCACTTTATCCTTAGTTTTCTACTTTTTTGAAGCACTTACTTCTTTAGGTATTACTTATTTTATTGTTGAATGCTTTATTATAGGGATATTATCTGGGATAGAAATTAAAGTTGGAATGAGTGAAAAAGTCGGTTAATTTACCTTCTATCATCCTGAGATTCTACTATTTTAATCTTGTCTGAAATACTAATATCCAAGGGCCTAGTCAACAAATATGCAACAGAACCAACCCAAATGATCATAAAAGGTAAGAGCAGTTTATGCATATCTATTCTTCCTCTCGTAAGCATTGGTATTACAAATAAGGATAATAAACTCCCTATCATTAAAGTAATAATAATAAAAAACATAATTGAATGATGCATGCCAGCTACTAAATATGACTCTTCAGGTTTGTCAGGGTTTACATATGCTTTAATTATTAAGGCATTATCTAATAAAGCTGCTACATCACCATTATTCTCTGCATTATCATTAAATCCATAACCTACTGCAATTTGTTTGGACTTGTACTCATTACCATCAATAATATAAGAATAACTTGTAATAGCTTAATAGGTATATTCGGTACTTCCTTGCGACTCAACATCTACGAACAAGAATTTGGCATCAACCTCAGACCAATTGTATATCAAAAAGGATTTCACTGTAATATAAAGTGAGTAGGCAGTCATTCCTCCCACAATCATAAAAAATACCACGAGAATAAATCCACCGCATCATTTATTATTTCCTTTATTTTCTATCATAATTTATTGATGTGGTTTTGCCCGCAACATCTTGTCTAAAGATGCCTTTAAAGTACTAGCAAAAGAATAATATTTTTCAACTATATTTTTCTGATCCATTGAATCAGAATAATCATAATTAAATAAGCTTAAATTCATCAGCAGTATATTCATTTGATTGTCCTGGAAGCTTAGAAATTGCCGGGTTCCTTTTAATGGGTTTACTTTCAAGGTTGCTTTTGATATACTATCTATAAATTCGGGTATTATCTTTTGATGAAAATCTGTAAGTTCAGATTTCTGGTCACTAGATTGGTAGTATGTTTGATTAAATCCCTTATTATCTATCTGAATATAATGCTCTAAAGACGATTTAAAATATAATCTATAGTCAGACCCTTTTTTACTACCTTCTTTAAAATACAATTGAATGGATTTTATCAGTAAATTATTTTTAAACTTAATGTTGTCAAAATTAACCGATAATAAAATGAGAGGATATCTTGTCGATATTCCTGAGACAATAATTTCAGACAGCTTTATTTGATATTGGCCCAAATTACATTCTATTAAATCTTCACCTTTTAAATGTCTCTTTTTTAACCAATTAGTGAAGAAGGAGGCTGATTTTACTTGTTCGTAGGTATGAAAACCGTCCGGATTATAAGTCATACCAGGAAAAACTTGTTTAAAAAGTGGTATAATTACATCTCTTTTCACCTCCCTTTCAATTGCCTCTACCTTTGTTGAAACCCCATACATTCCCAAGGCTAAATAACTGAAAATTGAGATAAATATACCTACAAAAAACCCTAACCACCCATAATAATGAATACCAAAAAAAAGAGAACCTATAATTATAAAAGCAAATGCCAAAGACTTGAGTAAAGCGCTTTGTCCAAAAGCTTCATATTTCTTACTCTTTTCCTTGATTAGATCTTTAAAGGGAGTTAAATCCATTTTTTGATCTTTCTATTAATGAAATCAAGTTAATTTCTATTGATTTTTTGACACACATATATTTTCTTATTACAAATCATATACTCAAATATATTAATAAGAAGTAAACATAGTATTATAATTCTTTGATACACGGAATTTTATAACTTTAGGCATTATATCTTTAATTAAAAGCAATAAATATAAAGATTAAATGAACTGGAAAAAAATTGATGAGTGCTGGAAGGCTTATGCGATTAAAAATAATTTAGGGCTTCAAGTTGATGAAAGAAACTTTTTTTACGGTGTACACACCGAATATAAACTAACCTTGAATCAAGAAGATTTTTCCATAACTCTTTTAGGTGATATGAAAAAAAGCACACAAGGAATCAATTATTTTTGGACAAAATTATCTATCAATAATCTATCTAATAATAATTTAGCTTTTCGTGAAATAAAAGATTTTCGATTTCTTTACCTTTTTAAAAATAATTATAAAGATCCAATAAAATCAGACCTGCTTCAATTGATCCGAAACCATAATGCCAAAAAATTGAAAAGGAAAATAAATGGATTTGAAGTCAAATTCAATTATTTATTTGATAGTCCCCATGATTTCAAAAATGCTATTATACTTGCCAACAAACTTGCATACTATGCACTCAATCAATACAAATAGAGAAAGTACCCTCGTTATTAAAAATTATTTTTTGAATTTAAGGCAGTAAAACATCTAGTTCAAAGTGTTAAACCATTTACTATCATCACGATTTACTTCATATCTAAGCCGGTACTTCTTCTGATTCAATCTTCTAACTCCTTACAACTATCACTGCTGCCCAAAAACCTTCTTCAAAATAGCATTTATTCTTGCTGCGGGGTTTTCTCTAATATCCTTCTCTTTTAAAGCAATTTTATTAAATACACCATCTAAGGCTCTTTGCGTAACAAAAGCTGACAAATCGCTTTCCTTAATAGGAGTAAGATTTAGCGCGTTGATGACATCTGTTCTCTCCACATCATTATAAGTTTTTACAAACTGACTATAAATAGCTTCACTGCTTTTGTTAAATGCTAGCGGCTGTTGTAACACTTCTTT
>JBBSPJ010000193.1:0-8645 GCA_038258905.1 Cytophagales bacterium | reverse complement strand
ATATAAATGAAGCGGTGCATTTTGATTTTTTAATTCCTTGATCAGAGCATCTATCAATTCAGAACTGCCCATGCACATAATTTTATGAGCTCCGTTTTCTGATGACTTCCAATGGTTGATCACATCGGAATTGGAAAGTATTTTAGCTTGCACACGGGTATTACTGATTTCTTTTTCTGTCCACTCGTCAACAGATGGCGCATACCAGTTGTCTTCAAAATAGAAACTTGCATGTAATTGGAAATTCTCTGACCATTTTGCAATTTCTTGTACTACGGAAAAGGGAATGGTGACGGAATCCAATGTTTTAATCACTTCTCCTTGATCAATGATATAACCTCCGTTATAGCAGATCAAAGGCATATTTGTTATACCACACATTTCCTGGAGATACCGCATGGCCGCAGGCATTCTTGATGAGGCCAAAATCACAGGAATTTCCTTATTTACTGCTTTAATTGCATTAATAGTTCTTGGAGAGAGCGTTCTCTCCGAATTAAGAAGTGTACCATCTATATCGGTACAAATGGCTTTAAACATTTTGCCTTGTTTTATAAAGAGTTTAAATTTTAATTGAGGGATACTATTTATCGTGCCAATGACCATGTTCTGCCGACCATACTTTGCCGGGAGGTGCCTCACCAGGAGGTGGAGGGGTTGGTGTTTGATTAGTATTTGTCCTTGTATTACTATTGGTTGGGGTTCTATCCCAGTTGTAGTAGATAGAAAAGGCTGCAATAGCAATAATTATGGCAAATACAGATAAATACATTAAACTTTTGTTACCTGTTACAGCACTTTCTGATTGGCCCATATGGCAATTTTTATATTTTTTGCCACTACCGCAATGGCAAGGATCATTTCTCCCTATTTCTTTCATAAGCATCAGTTATACGATACAAATTACAAAATCTTTGGGACACTGCATAAAAAAAGAATGGGTTGATCTTGGGATCTAAAGAGAAATGTTGATAAGTCCTATCGCTTAGTATAAGAGGCATCTGGTTTAAGAGGCTGTTTGGGTCTTGTAGGAGTAAAAGTTGTTGGTGTCTACAGAGACAATTCCTTTGTCATGAATCTTCTGCTGTAAGCAATCAAAGTAGAGCCAGTATTGGGTACATTAACTCAATTTATGGGTTTACGCAAGGTTAATATGCCCAGAACTAAGCAAACAAGGTTATGATGATGGCTGCAGTAGCCTCCAACATCAAATTCATCAAAAAACTGAGCAAATAGTTTTTATACTTAGCATTCCGCTATTTTTTTTAACATGGCATAGTAAAAATATTCTTAACCCGAAAAATTCATATGAATTTTTCGTCCGGAGGACAGACGATTTTTAAAAATTGGCTTAAAGACTGATTAGTACTAAATTTTCATATAAAACCAAAGAATTTAAAGCACCCAAATTTGAGCAAAATAATTTTTAAAAATGACGGGTACTGACGTTTCCAGTCAGCATCCAGACAGCATCGTCTGGAGTTAACCTCCTACGAGTCACGACACGACTATAGGAGTCGTCTGGTCTGACATAATCAATTGAAAGTCAGTATTTTTCAATTGATTATCGTCATTATTCATGACTTTGTTATGAATAATTTAGGTTAAATATTGAATCAGACTAACTAGCAGATTTATTTTTCGATTTAATTTTTCCTAATATTAGTAATGGAATTCCTGCACCAAGTAAAAGCCCCGAAAGAAAATCTGACCCATCATTATTGAATGGAAATTGTAAAAGAATACCAATTATTAACATAATTAAACCAATGATTCTTATTCTATTCATAATTTGTGCTTTCTATTTTACGTTGGTTCCGCCAGTAAATGCTGACGAGTGTATAAATTTTAGTGCGTATTTGAAATTATTCAGTTCCATTTCCGCACTTAGCTAATTTAATTTATTGGTTATAATTTAACAATTTAATTTCCAACCGGAAATTAAATTTGCGGAGTTAATTACTTGCAAACACTTTCACATAACTAATTGGCAGCATTGAATTTATACGTTGTTAGGTTGCGTTATCTGTTCATACTTCTAATTCTTAAGCTTTCATGATAAGCCTCCTCAAAATATTGACTTAAAGGTCTGCTATATTCCTTATGCTCAGAAATAATTACAGAAAAATCGCTATCTATTAAATCTCCGTTATAAAACAACCAGCCAACCAAATGTGGTGTTGTCTGCACTCTTTTATTACCCAAAACCGAAATTCCTAATTTCCTTGCTTTTGAGTCATCAGTCATGAAATTTTGATTTATTTTTTTTGCAAATGCAATACTAGATAATTCGCCTCCTCCTAGTCGTTTTCTTTGTTCAAGAATTTCTATTTCTTGCAAATCGTCGATGCTTAAATTATGGCATTCGAATCGTTTTGCACTGGTTTCATCTTTAAGCTTCTGTTGTAATTTTTTGGATTTTTCATCTAATTTTCTTCTGCTTTTATACAGCATTTCATATTCTACAAATTTTGTATAACAAAAACTACAATTAGAAGTCCTTGCTGCACGGTAAAGAGTTCCTGAAGAGAGAAGGTTATCAATAGCACATGTATCGATTACATTTATTTTATTAAACTCTGTAATATCAATATTCATAATCCAATTTCAATTTGAACAAGTCTAAAATGATTGTCAATTCAGATTCATTAACTAATAGGTTTTCTGCTAATTTTCCTGACGAGATGTATCCTTTATTATAGGCTTCATGACAATTCCTCACATAAAACGTAGACAAACCTTTTTCTATTAATGCTTTCTTTGATGCAAGAATTGTAGGTGAAAGTCCTTTTAATTCAAAATCATCTTTATGTCTTCGAGGTATTTTAAGATTAATAAATCTATCGTATTGGATTTTATTAATACACTTATTGGATTTCAATGCAATAAGCAAAGTTTGAACATTAACTTTCAATTGATTCGCGATTTTTAAAATCAGTTCATCATTCCAAGTTACTTTCCTTAATTTCTCTATGTAACTCTTAGGAATCAAAAAGCTACTAGCAAAATTATTAGCTCTTATTTCTCTAAAGTCTTTCTCATTTTTATAAGAAACATTAAACTCAAACTCATCATCTAGCAGTGCATGGCATACTTCATGCGAAAGGGTGAAGTTTTGTCTATAAGTATCTTCGTCATAATTTATAAGAATACATTTTCCAGCAATAGGATGTTTTATAAATAAACCTGATATTTTTGAATTATTTAGCTTTCTGCGAAAAATATGCAATCCAATTTTCCTAAATTCAGAAAATAAATCAGAATACAATTCCTCGCCTTTATATCCTAAAAAATGTCTGAGTTTTTCAGCAGTTTCTACTCCCTGTGTTTTATAGACATTAGAATATTTAGGTGCATTAAACTTTAATGTTTTATAATCTAAATAATTCAAAATGTCTTGTTCATTTTCGCATAAAAAAATGAATTCTTGGATAGCCCATCTGTCTTCTTTTGAGAAGTCTTCACCAAATTTTCGGTACATAACTTCAACTTGTTCTGATGCCGACAGTTTTTCATTACTAATGAAAAATTTATAGTCCTGTTTGTAGAAATCTGCGAAAATAAGGATTTCATCGCCTGTTGGTTCTTTAATCCCCTTTTCAATTTCATCTACGCGTATAGTAGGTATTCCAATCCGCTCAGAAACACTCGATATTTCAAGGTTTAGGTTTTCCCGACAACGAATTAATTTTTTTCCTAATGAAATTTTGTCTATTGGCATTTGTATAATATTTCTTTCATTAATGCAGGGTGTTCTTTTTAATGCTACACAACGTTAAGAATATAGTTCGTTGGGCACTTCAAGGTATCTAACTGTCGATTCCCTACATATTTTCTTAAATGTAATCATTTTCAGCTTTAGCACTATTTGCCCAATGACCTATATTTAGTGTTATGCATTTTTATCGTCTTTTTTATCACTATGTTTCGCTATTATATTAGCCATTTTCTGTTCTTCGGCTTGTTGCTTTTCTTGCTGAAATTTCTTAACCCAGAAAGCAATTGCAAAAACTGGGAGTGAAAAAGTTAAAATTAACGGAGCGACTTCACTTGCTTTAAAATAACCCGACCCAAAAAGCTGAAAGCTTAAAAGATTAAAATCAAATTCACTTGTCGTCCAATTTAGCTTAAACTTGACAAAACCAAATAAAACTACAATGACCCAAAGCCATTTTCTTTTCATTGGTGTTCTTATCACCACAACTAGTGTAAAAAGTATAAAGCCAGCAGATGCGATTGCTAAAATCAAGAATACATAATTGATTACTGGCTTTCCCCCAAGATTAAATGCATGAATTTCTTTAAGTGGAGCTTCCATCCATCTCGCATCAAATCCTGTAATTTTTAAGTTGTCCTTTTTCTTATGAATGTTGAAGAAGAAATAGATGGATTGGTCACCAATCACTTGCTCATACTCCAGAGTATAATTCGTGGTTGGATCATCTCCAAAAAACTTAGTGTAACTTGCATTTATCAACTTTAAAGAGTCGAGTTGAAGAGTGCTAATATTAGATGCCACGTTAGAAATAAATTCTCTGCCTTTTTCGGTTCTCATATTATCTGCAACCTTTGTCAGACACTTGTCTATTTTATGTTGCTGAATATCTATTATGAATTGTCTTGCAAATCTATCTGCTTCATTAGATGCAATCTCCTTTTGGTCATTGTTTGGCATGCATGAAAAAAGCACTCCTAGAAGAAATGCAGTTAATAATCTTTTCATAAATTTTTTGGTGTTTAATGCTACTAATATTTTACCTAAGTGTTGAAAATTATAATTCTAATCCATTTTTGTTAATGCAATCAAGTTTTTAGCACTCTGTTAACTTTCGAAGTTAAAGTCTTAGATGTATACACCGAATTATGCATAACACCCGAATAAAACAAAAAAGTGTGTTTTATTCGGACTGTATTTTTAGCAATTTAACATATTCCTTCAAAATATATCTCCTTACCGCCACTTAATTACCTGCAACTCGTTTTCATCCCTATTTTTCATAGTTTCAGGCAGACTGAAAATAATTTCCTTCTGCAAGGATTCAATCAACCTTCTTTTTAAGAAATCCCTTTTCATTACTAAACTGATTTCGCGAAAGGGAGTAGGCTTTTTAAAAGTGTGTAATTTGGCTTTATCAATATCTGATAAGTCGAAAGTAGCTAACTCAGGCAATAATGTAAGACCGCCTTGTTTATCTACCATTCTCTTTAATGCTTCCAAAGACCCGCTTTGGTAATTGAGGATATTATCCAAATTCCTGTTTTTACAAATGTTAAGCACCTGCTCTCTAAAACAATGCCCTTCATTGAGCAGCCATAATTCTACGGCTTCAAGATCCTCTCCTGCCAGTATTTCTCCCTCCTCAAATTTGGTATTGTGGGCATAAGCCAGAAACTTTTCATAATAGATAGGCACCTCCCTAATGGCTGGGTCATCTATAGGCCCTACAACTATCCCCACATCAATGGATTCATCTTTTACTTTTTGCAAAGTAGCAGCTGTAAGTAACTCTTCTACCCTGATATTTACCGCAGGATAGTTTTTCATGAAATTTGTAGCAAAAAGAGGAATTAAATAAGGGGCAATTGTAGGGATAATCCCTATTTTCAAGTCTCCGGCTATTTCACTTTTCTGATCTTCAATCAGCTCTTCCATTTTACGGGCTTCATTCACCACTTTTCTGGCTTGTTCCAGCAATACACTCCCAAGCTCCGTAGGCACAACCGGATGTCTGCTGCGATCAAATATTTTCACCCCCAGGTTTTCTTCCAACTTATTGATCTGCATGCTTAAGGTAGGTTGAGTGATAAAACATTTATCTGCAGCCTTCCCAAAATGGCGGTAAGTATCTAAGGCAATAATATATTCTAATTGTGAAATAGTAGCTTTCATAATCTAATTGGCTTCTAAAAATTCAAAGTTATATTTTATGAAGGGTATTAAATAATAAAATGTTTATAAATGATTTTAATCAACCATCCATATAAAAATACGCCTCACCACAAATAAATGTAAAGTCTTATTTAGAATTAATCCAATTATTTATAAATTTGTAACTTCAATTTAAAATTAAACAACAATGAGAAATATTTTAATAGCAAGCATCCTTTTATTAGGAATTTGGGGCTGTAATGGTAATAAAGAAGCCCAAAACGAAGTGAATGTTTATACCCACAGGCACTATGAGGTAGATCAAAAACTTTTTGCTGAATTTGAAGAAGAAACAGGTATAAAAGTGAATGTGGTAAGTGCTAATGCGGATGAACTCATTCAAAAAATGACTTTAGAAGGTGAAAATTCACCGGCTGATGTGCTAATTACAGTAGACGCAGGTAGATTACACCGAGCTAAAATAGGTGGGTTATTGCAAAGCATTGAGTCTGAAACATTAGACAATATTGTAGCTTCTAATTTAAAAGATAAGGACAATCAATGGTATGGTTTAACTTACAGGGCCAGAGTAATAGTGTATAATCCTGAAACCATTAACCCTGATAGCATTGCCACCTATGAGGCATTGGCAAATCCTGCCTTGAAAGGCAAAGTACTTATCCGCTCTTCGGATAATGTATATAATCAATCATTATTAGCCTCTATCATTGCTCACCAGGGAGAAGAAGGAGCTATCAATTGGGCCGAAGGTGTAGTAAACAACATGGCCAGGGATCCTAAAGGAGGCGACAGAGATCAAGTTAAAGCTATCGCTGCCGGTGAAGGTGATATTGCTGTTATTAATAGCTATTATTTAGGCAATATGCTCAATTCTTCAAGCAAAGAAGAAGTGGAAGCAGGAAACAAAGTGAAAATTTTATTCCCTAACCAGAATGGAAGAGGAACTCATATTAATGTGAGTGGTGCAGGAGTCGCAAAACATGCACCAAATAAAGAGAATGCTATTAAATTTATTGAGTATTTGGCATCTGACAAAGCACAAAAAGTTTTTGCCGAAGCGAATTACGAATATCCTGTAAACCAAAATGTGGCTTGGGCAGGCACCTTGAAAAATTGGGGCGAATTTAAAACTGACAGCTTAAACCTTACCTTGTTAGGTGAAAACAATGAATTGGCAGTTAAAACATTCGATAGAGCAGGCTGGAAATAAGTGCAGAAAGAAAAACTTATTAGAATTATTCAAAAGTATGCCAATGGGTGGTCTATAGCTTTAATAGCTTTAGTATTGCTCATTGGCTTACCTATTTATACCCTTTTAATTAAGCTTTTCGATAAAAGTTCTAATGAGGTTTGGAACCACTTAATGGATACTGTTTTGGTGGATTATGTTCTAAACTCCATTGGCTTAGTTTCTGTAGTTAGCCTTCTCACCTTAATTATTGGTGTTTCAACCGCATGGATTGTGAGCACCTGCGATATTCCTTTCAGAAGACACTTTGAATGGATTTTGATACTCCCTTTAGCCATCCCCACCTATATTGCGGCTTATACCTATGCCGGCATCTTTGATTATACAGGACCTATACAATCCTTTTTCCGAAATCTGGGCTGGATTGACATCGCCTATATAGATATTATGAATTTCTGGGGAGTAGCTGTGGTAATGTCGCTGGTGCTGTTCCCCTATGTATATGTGGTTGCGCGTTCCACTTTTGTTAACCAGTCCTCTACCTTATTAGAAGCTTCCAGAATTCTGGGAAGTTCTTCCTGGCGTACCTTTTTTAAAATAGCATTTCCCATTAGTCGCCCCGCCATTATAGGTGGGCTTTCCCTGGTGGTAATGGAGGTGCTTAACGATTACGGTGCGGTAAAATATTACGGTGTAAATACTTTTACTACTGGCATTTTTAGGGCATGGTTCTCTTTGGGTGACCCTAAGGCAGCCATTAACCTTTCTGCCTTATTGATGCTCTTTATTTTTTTATTGATCAGTGCTGAAAAGTGGCAACGAGGCAAAGGAAAAATTGATGAAGGTGCTCGTATTGGAAGAGCCTTAAAAAGATACAAACTCAAGGGGTGGAAAAAAACATTGGCTTTTTTAGCATGCTTCATCCCGCTATTATTAGGTTTTATTGCTCCGGTTTTTCAACTCATTTTATGGTCGGCACAAACGATTAGTAAAATATTTAATTCAGATTTTTTCTTCCTAATGCTGAATAGCTTCGGATTAGCACTCCTTGCTGCGGCCTTATGCGTGTTGTTTGCGGTTATTATTTTATATGCTGTAAAAATCCACCAGAATAAAGCCTTTAATCTATTAGCAAAAATTGCTTCTTTAGGATATTCCATACCGGGAGCTGTAATTGCTATAGGTATTATGATCCCACTACTGGGTTTAGATAAGCAACTCATTCAAATATGGAAAAATAACTTTGATCTTAGCATAGGACTAATCTTCAGCAGCACTTTATTTGCTTTAACTTTTGCCTATATTGTACGTTTTTTAACTGTAGCTTTAAACCCTATTGAGGCAGCTTTTAAAAAGACCGGAACAGGTATTGATGAAGCTTCCTATTCCTTAGGGGCAGGCAGTAGAAAAACACTATGGAAAATAAATATACCTCTCATCAGGAGTGCCTTATTTTCCGGAGGGATTTTAGTTTTTGTAGATATTTTGAAAGAGCTCCCATTAACATTGATTCTGAGACCTTTTAATTTTCATACTTTAGCAACTAAAGCATACGAATTGGCCAGT
>JBBSPJ010000192.1:0-8709 GCA_038258905.1 Cytophagales bacterium | reverse complement strand
GGAGAAAGCTCCAATGGCCTCGGACTAGCCATAGTAAAAACATTGGTTGATCGATTGAATGGTAAAATCACCTTAGAAACTGAACAAGGTAAATTCAGCGAATTCACCCTGTTTTTTCCTGAATTAAGTCCAAAAAAGGATTAAGATTGTCTAATACAATTTGTAGGTATTTACCATCTCTATTTAAGATCACAGGGCTACGCCCCTTTGGTTTCCTAATCAAACCTTCTACTACGAAGATATCAGGGCTCTGCCCCTCAATTTCTATTCAATATAATTTCCTAGGCTTAGCCCGGTACTCTTCGTAGCAAACAACTCCTAATTTAGTATTATAATTTTATCAATAATGAAATAGATCCCTGGCTAAAATCATCATTTCCAAACTGTAAATGGAGAGGGAGCAATTTAAATTGCAAATTTTCATTTATAATTATCAGAAACGATAATCCAGTTTCAATTCCATAAGTAAATTCGTTTAAAGAAGCTGCCTCGTTAATAGTATCAGCAGAACGAAGGCCTCTTAACCAACCAGCAAAAGGACCTGCATAAGGCGATAAAACAAAGTGTTTGGTTCTAATAATATCGTAGCTAATATTGGGTGCTATTGATACGGTGGTAGCATAAAAAGCAAATGCCTCAGCTTCAATCTTTGATGGCAAAAGACTAATTTGGACAGAAGGTGTAATGCTCCACCTATCCGCTTTCAAAGTAAATTGCCTTTGTAAATTGATAGTTAAACCATTAACATCGTCGTTTCCGCTTTGTGAAAGAGATGCATAGCCAAAGCCGGCACCTATATAGGTTTGAGCTATTAGTGAATGAGATAAGAGGAAAAAAGAAATAATTGAAAGAAAGATTTTGAAAGTTTTCATATAAGTTTATTAAAAGTTGAAATTATATTATTCTTGTATTAATGAATATATTTTTAAAGTAATTTAGATCTTAAAATACAAAGACATAAGACCGTTTCTAAAACCATTGTTTCCAAATTGTATACTGTAAGGAACAAATTTAATATCAAATTTTTCTGTAATTTTTAAGGTAGTCGATAAACCTAGCGCTAACCCACCCCTAAGGAAACTTCTTTTATTAGATTCAAATATACCAGAATCACCACCTTCTAAACCCAGAATATAACTAGCAAATGGGCCTCCAAAAGCATCCACCTCCAAAAAACCGAATTTTAACGCCCTATATGAAATTGCAGGCGTAATACTAACCGTTGTAGTATAAGCGGGTGAAAATTCTTGCTCAATACGAGTAGTAAGAAACCCAATATGAGCCATTGGGATAATTTTCCACTTATTCGATTCACTTATTGAAATTTCTTTTTGCAAATCGATTGAAAGACCTTTTACATCATTAAAAGCTGAACCATTAATATATGTTTCGGTATAACCACCACCTATAAACATTTGTGAGCAACCATTAAATGGGCTTAACAAATATCCAAAAAGTAAAAAACTCAATAATATTTTTAATTTCATCATGGTTTTATGCTTTATTTTTATTGCTTTTTATCTTTCGGCCTCAAAGCAATAAGCATTGAGATAGGTAGAGGCAATCACCTTCCCTTTTTGACCACTCTTGCCGGGTACTGTTCGCAGACCTCCATAACCTTGGAAGTATTCAAAATCAGGACTATTCAATCGCCAAAGTAGCTCGCCATTTTCAGTGTCATATGCATAAAGTTTGCCATCACCTCTGCTGGTGAAATACATTACATCATTAAGAAAATGTAGCGAATGCACTGAATTGCCACGCCCCAAATCTTCCCAAATAGTGCGACCTGTAAGAGGATCTAAGCAGAGTACTCTGCCAGTTAAACCATATAGGTTTACAGCATACAATTTATCATTGTAAATAGCTGTGGTGAAGCTACCATCCCCGTTATCACGAAAAGAAGCTTTTCTCCAGACCACCTCGCCAGTCCTTTTGTCCACACCGACTAATTTGCTATCGGGATTAATAATCATTATTTCATTATGCATCAAAGCTCTGCTGTTAAAGTGCATCCGTGCAGTATCACCAATCCTTGTTTTTGGGAAATCATAATCATTTGTCGTTACGTTGTAGGAGGCTATGTAATTAAAGTTTTTACTTTGATAAACATCAACATTTTCACTGAATTGCAGGAAAGCGTGTACTTCTCCATTTTCTTCGTAAGTATATCCCTCGTCCATATTTCCGTAAAAAAAGGAGAAAAATTGAATGCTATCTATTTCCGGTTCTACAACCCTAAGGAAATTTGATGTATTAATATTTCCTTTTACTAAGGCTGCTCTTTCAATCTCATTATCCAAAAACCCATAACCATAATAATAAGAGTTTCCGACTATTTGCACGCCTAGCATAGTGTCGCCCCCTACGCCTTTATCCTTTCTCCAAATTGTAAGACCATTTTGCACATCAATTGCATAGAAGTATCTCTGATTCTGAAGTATCCAGATATTTTCTTTCTGATTAATACCGTACTCACTATTGCTGAAAAGACTTGCATGTTCTGTGGTAAAAAAATCTGTCCACCTCCAAACTTCTTTTCCAGTCTTTATATCAAGAGCCACCAGCATATCCTTTTCCAAGTCGGTCGCACCTGCCATAATAATGTTTCCATCATAAATTGCAGGTGATATAGTAGGCCAAACAAGTCCGTTACCCGATATATCAGCTTTCCACAGAAAATCTTTCTCAATCACTATTCCTTCCTTGTTCCTGACCTCTGTTTCAGGTTCTTCCTCTTCTTCTTGACAGCTAATGCATGAAAAAGCTAAAAACAAGCAGGCGTAAAAAGCTGCCTTATATTTTATTCTATACTTTTTCATTTTTTTGAGGTCTGCAAACTAAAGTAGATTGAAAACAATCCATTTCTAAAATCTCTATTACCAAATTGAGCACTAAATGGTACTAATTTAATACTGAAGTTATCAGTTACATGAAAAGTGCTTGAAATACCAAATTCAGCACCTGCTCTAAAATAGCTTCTTTTACTTGATTCAAATAACAATGGATCTCCACCTTGTAATCCTAAAACATAGTTGGCAAAAGGGCCACCAAATGCTGATAGTTCAAAAATGCCCCATTTTAAGACACGATAGGAAACTGCAGGTGTAAAACTAAAGCTGGTGGTATAGTTAGATAAAATTTCATTATCAATTCTTGAATATAAAATTCCAATATGAATGATTGGCACTACACTCCACTTGCTATTTTCTCCTAATGGTATTTCCTTCTGAAGATCAATAGAGACCCCTTTCATATTATTGAAAAAAAAATCGTCAGAATAAAAATCTGTGTATCCTCCTCCAAAATAAACTTGAGTATACCCCGGTATTGAAAAAGAAATTGTTAAAAGAAAAACGATAAGAAATGTTAATTTTTTCATAGATATAAAATAATGGAATAAAAATTATTTTTCAGCCTCAAAGCAATAAGCATTAAGATAGGTAGAAGCAATCACCTTCCCTTTTTCACCGTCCTTGCCGGGTACGGTTCGAAGGCCCCCATAACCTTGGAAGATTTCTACATCCGGGCTATTTAATCGCCAAAGCAATTCACCATTTTCCGTGTCATAGGCATAAAGCTTGCCATCACCTCTGCTGGTGAAATAAAGTACATCATTTAAAAAATGGAGCGAATGCACTGAATTGCCACGTCCCAAATCTTCCCAAATAGTGCGACCAGTTAGGGGATCCAGTGCTATAACTCTACCTGTAGATCCTAATTCATTCACGGCAAATAATGTTTCATTATATAATTGATAGGTTAAGAGCCCATCACCATTATTTTTAAAGTCCTTTCTTTCCCAAATAACCTTCCCTGTTATTTTATCTATTCCTAAAAGTACTTCATCAGGATTAATAATCATTACATTTTCATACATCACTGGTCTTTGACTAAATGGCAAAGACATTGTATCACCTATTCTAGTTTTTTCGAAATCAAATTGATTACTGTTTAAATTGTATGATGCAATATAATTAAAACTCTGGCTTGCATATAAATCCACATTTTCGGTGAATTGTAAAAATGCATGTGTTTCTCCATCTTGCTCGTAAACAAAAGGTGCACTCATAGTTCCGAAAAAACTAATAAAAAATTGAATAGGATTTATTGGTGGCTCAACCACCACCTTTATTTCTGACGAATATAAGTCACCTTCAATTAATGAAGGAATCAAAATAGAGTCTCTCTGAAATGCAAATTTAGTATAATACTTATTTCCAACAATTTGTATAGAATTTCCAGATTGACCATCAAGTTTATCTTTCCACACAGTAGTTCCAGTTTTTAAATCTATACAATAATAATAAGGACTATCCTCAAGAATCCATAAATTATCCTTTTGATTAATTTCATATTCACTATCATTAATAATTGCAGTATGATCAATGGTAGAAAAATCAGTCCACCTCCATACTTCTTGACCCGTCTTAATATCAAGGGCCACCAGCATATCCTTTTCCAATTCGGTGGCTCCTGCCATAATAATATTACCATCATATAATGCAGGAGACAATGCAGGCCATACAAGTCCCTTGCCAGAGATGTCAGATTTCCAGAGGAAATCTTTCTCAATAAGCACACCATCATCGGATCTTTTATCTGTTTGCAATTCTTCCTGCTTTTCTTTGCAACTGACACAAGAAAAAGTTAAAAACAAGCAGCCCAAAAGGGCGGCTTGCTTAAAAGTAATTTGTTCTAAAACACTTTTCATCTTCGAGTAGTAAAGAAATAAGAATTATATCCTTGACCATCAAAGATTCTTCTCAATAATGGATTAGTGTTTGGATGCACTCCCATTTCAAGATGGTTGGAACCGACCAATCTGGCTTCTTGCCCTTTCCAACTAGAAATTGCTGCAGTGGTAGACGATTTTTTAATAAACCCATCGCTAGAACCATTCACCCACCTTGTTCTTGTAACTGGTCTTGTGACCCACCTGCAATCTCCACAATCATTACTAGTTTGATTATTATCTCTCAACATTGCCGGAGCTATAGGGCAGATAGGCTGAGCTACTAAAGACTCAAAACGCAATGGCCCTGGACCCCCACCATTACATTCATAAAAGTCCTGGTAATCAATATAACTTTCTAAATAACGTGCTCCTGTTAATTGATTCCATGCAATCTCCCAGCCTCTATTGATGTACTCATATCCAGCGTACCAGGCTTCTTTGCGTCTTCTGTTTGCATCACGACATGCCTGCCAACATACGGGCCAAAAACCTATACTTATACCATCAGAGATTGTCTTGTAAGCAAGACCTACTCCATTGTATCCAGTGAGCAAGGTATTAGTAAAGTTATCGTCAAACGTAATTCCTGATATAAACATACGAGCATGAACAGGACTTTCTTCTTCGCCATACACAAAGATTTTAGGTTTATTATTTGAATAGTTTTTTATAGAATTAAAATAGGAGCTATTTTCCGCTAAGTCCTGTACTGATGGGTCGTTTGGATTGTAATTATTTACTATGGCTAATTGTAATCCACCTGATAAATCGTCTGTGATATCCAGTATTAGTCCTGCAAATATATCTCTTACGAGCACGCTTGCCCCTCCACCATTCACTACATCAATAATATTACCTCGCCAGTTTGACCATGCGCTTTGCGCTTGTTCTGCAATAGGACCTCTTCTAAGATTGTCAAGGCTTTGATTTATAAACTGTGTAACTGGTGTACCGGCAATTATGGCATTTGCAGCTTTTGCGCCATCTAAAGGAGCTCCAAAGGTAATAAAACCGCCGTACAAGTTGCTATTTGTTTTATCTGCTTCCCTAAAAGCTACCCCTCCCATACTGTGTCCTATGGCAATTGTCTGAGGGCCTCCAATTGATGCAGAACCATTGCGCAATAAGTTAGAATAAGATACTAGCCCAGAGTTAGTATTATAAGAAAATCCAGTTGAATTAATTCTATAATCCCTTTGGGCTCTAGCATATTCAATATTCCAAAAATCACCGGAACCATTATATCCATGGGCCCAAAAAACGTTTCTATCTTGGCTTATTCCAATAAATGGAATAAAAAAAATTAAAATTACTATTAGCTTTTTCATCTTTTTATTTTTTTAGGTTGAGAGAAGTTTCAATTTTAAAATCTTTGTAAAAGATATCTGAATGTTCAAGAAATGAAATATCATAAGCACTTGAATATTGTAAATTACGATAGTGACTAGACTGCATGTACAATACTGAGTCTTCATTAAAAACAAAGAAGTTATGTTCCATGTCCTTCAACTCACCACTAGCTGTGTAACCCTCTGTTCTGTAAACCACTCCGTAGTCTGGTAATAAATAAGTTTTTTCACTAGCAACCTCTTGTCCTTTTTCACCTGCTCTATTAGAAGGAGCGGCTGGATCTGACGAAAAATCTTGTGTTACTTCTATTATCCCATCAGCTATTTCGGCATAATTTGATGCGTTGATTTTAGCATTATCTAACAACCTATCCTTAACACTTTTAGGATTGTAATAGCTTGCAATTACGAATTCTCTGGCCATTTCAATACTCTGAAATTCTTCAGGATTAATCCATAACTGTTGTTCGTATGTGTCTTCATAAATAACATTATTTGAAGCATCATATCCGGTAATTTTTCCATTACTATAAGTAGTTTTCTTTAGCTGAGGCATATCATTGGGAAGTTTCCATTGATCTGCAGGGAATTTACTATTTGTTGTTAAATACTCTACCTGTTTACTGAAAGTAAAATCGTAGTAAACTTCCAAATAAATTTGCTTTCTTTCTGATTTTGGCTCTTCTAAATAAGTAAGACCAAATTCTTCTGCAGATCCTTCAGGAAATTCTGCTCTTCTTACAACTTCCTCTATAAAACTTAGCCGTAATATTGAAGGTTTGTCACTTAATGATGAGGGTAATAGTCCTTCACCTCGTTCTTCTAGGAGTAAGTCTTTCTGGCAGGCTGCCAATAAGATCAGGAACCCCATTAAATAAATCATGTTTCTTTTCATTTCATTAGTATTTATTGTGAAAAATTTTGAAAATTCCTCAACTTTTAATAACCAACAAAACACTTTCTATCAATTTTTAGCTAGCATGCAATTAGGTAGGAAGGTATTATTTTTTTTGTCATTTTATTGTTGAATTAGGTAAAGCAACCTATTAAATTTCATATCTCCTAATTTACAAATGGAATATTTTTCTTATTAACCTCTCTATTTGAGAGGCTTATAATGGTTATATTATATTTTATACAATATATTTACACTAGTATAATAAAGTACTCTCGAAATATTTATAAAAGAAATATTATTTAAATTCTTTAAAAGAATTAATAATAGACTTAATAATTCCTTTTTCGGAATAATAAATATATTCTATGTTAGAAGATTTTACATTTGGGTTTCATTAAATCCCTCTTTTCTGGAAGATGTCAGAGCTATGCCCTAGATTTTATATAAATTGATTTTCAAGGGACGTAGCCTTGTACTTTTCATAGCAAACAACGTAATTTTAATAAAGGAGGGGCGTAGCCCTGAAATCTTTTATAATTCTACCTCAGGTTTATTTTACCCATTGCTGATACATACCTCTAGTTGATCATCAAGCGTTAGTTACAGCTATTTATTGTTACTAATAGTAGGTATTTGCCAGCAATAATTTAGAGGACAGGGCTCTGCCCCTTTGGTTTTATATATTCAAACCTTCTACTACGAAGATATCAGGGCGCTGCCCCTTAGTTTCAATTTAATATGACACATTAGGCTTTTAAATTTTTATTCTGTGGATTGAATTCTTGGTAAATCGTAAGGTTTTTGAATAATAAAAATGCTTATCCATCTTTTCTCATCGCTTTTTCTATTTGTAAATATTAAATTATTTGCGATCACATTCTTTAGATGACAGGGCTACGCCCCTTTGGTTTTATATATTCAACCCTTCTACTACGAAGATATCAGGGCGCTGCCCCTAGCTTTCTTTGCAAATTTATTTCTAAAGGGTGTTCTCTTCATAGCAAACAAAGTAATTTTAGGAAGGAGGGGTGTAGCCCTGTAATCTTCGTAGTAAAAAATGTAATCCTAGTAAAAGAGGGGCGTAGCCCTGAAATCTTTTATCGGGATTATAAAATTGATATTTAACGTTTATAGAAAAACGTATTAAAACCCCACCTTTTTGGATTGCCAACCATTTTCTTCTATGGTGGTTGCAGATTCAATTACTTTATCCTTCAAACTTTTTTTGTAATCTTCAAGGGCTTTATCTACTGTTTTGTCAAAATTGGCGACTATTTGTGCGGCCAATATGCCTGCATTTTTAGCACCATCCAGAGCTACTGTAGCTACCGGTACACCTCCAGGCATTTGTAAAATGGATAATACAGAATCCCAGCCATCTATTGAGTTGCTGGATTTTACCGGCACCCCTATTACAGGCAAAGTGGTTAAAGAAGCCACCATGCCCGGTAGGTGAGCTGCTCCTCCTGCTCCTGCAATAATTACATGATAACCCTTGCTTTTAGCAGATTGGGCAAACTCAAACATTCTTTCAGGGGTTCTGTGAGCAGAAACTATGGTGAGATCATACGCTACCTTTAGTTCTTCCAACATCTTGGCTGCCTCACTCATTATTTTTAAATCGGACTGGCTGCCCATTATAATTGCTACTTTTCCCTTGCTCATGCTTTTACTTTTAACGTATTTTTAACTATATCAATTTTCTTTCTTAAGGAGATCAAACT
>JBBSPJ010000191.1:0-8737 GCA_038258905.1 Cytophagales bacterium | reverse complement strand
CACCGTTAAAAATTCGATGAAATGAAAATTCTTTTTGTTAAATATTAAGAATACATTGCAATAGTAACAATATAAATATAATTTCGCATTAACTTCCAAACTTAATCAAATAATGAATCACATGAAAAATTTATTCTATGCAATTATCCTTTTAGGATCATTAACGTTTTCAGGTTGCGCCCTGAACAAAATGATGAAAGCTGCAGAGGAACAAGCTATTGATGTTACTCCTAATCCGTTAGAATTACACGGAAACGAAGTATCCTTCACAGTGGATTTCCAATTGCCTCCTAAAATGCTAAAAGAGGGTATTACTTATTCAGTAAACCCATATTATGTTTACGGTGACAAAGAAATCGCTCTAGATCAAGTAGATTTCGTAAAGTCTGACTTCCCTAATAGTGATGAGCAGGCAGTTACTACCACTAAAGAGTTTTCTTTTGCTTATGATGAAGACATGTCAACTAATGGTCAATTAATGATGCAAGGAACTGCTACAATTGACAAAAATGACAAGTCTAAATCAACTGACAGAAAGCAGTACGCTACAGGAGTTATTGCAACTTCTCAAATGGTATCTCCTTCTTTCCACGCTGCTTATGCAGATCACGGTTATAACAACCAAGAGGAATTAGAGCCAACAAATGTTAGTTTTTATTTCGATCAAGGTAGATCAGTTTTAAAGACATCTGAATTGAGAAGCGACAAAGGTCAGCAATTCAATGCTTTTATAGCAGATAAAAATGTAACTCGTACAGTGACTATCACTGGTACTCACTCACCTGAAGGTACTGAAAGAATTAACAGCAACCTTTCTGAGGATAGAGCAAAAGCTATAGAAGCTTACTACAAAAGACAAATGAAAAGATATGACTACAAAGGAATGTCAGAATCTATTCAATTTATCTTAAAGCCAGTAGTTGAAGATTGGACTAATTTCAAAAACAAATTAGCTGAATACAAAGGTATTTCAGATGCTGAAAAAGCTGAGTATACTAAAATTGTAAACGGTTCAGGTAATTTCGAATCAAAAGAGAAACAATTACAAAAACTGCCTACTTATAAAAAAGTATTCAAAGATGTTTATCCTGATTTGAGAGCCGCTAAAACTGAAGTGTTAACAGTAAAAGATAAAAAATCTGATGCTGAAATTTCTGTGCTTTCTAAAAAAGTAGCACAAGGTAATACTGAAGCAAGTGATTCTTTGAATCAAGAAGAATTATTGTACTCTGCTACATTGACTCCTTCTTTAGAGGAAAAAGCTGCTATTTATGCTGCTGCTACTAAAAAATATGGTGATAGCCCTGTTGCTCACAATAACTATGGTGCAGTACATTTAGAATTAGCTATGCAAGCTGAGGGTAATAAAATGACAACTTTAGTTGAGCAAGGCATTACTCACTTAGAGCTTTCTAACAAGAAAAAGGAAAATGCTGAAGCTTATGCTAATTTAGCTACTGCTTATACAATGCAAGGTAATTATGAGAAAGCATATGAAGCAGCTACAAAAGCCAACGAAATGAGCTTAGGTTCAGATAACGAAAGAGGTTTAATGGGCGTGAAAGGTGCTTTAGAAATCATGATGGGTGACTATGCATCAGCTACTACTTCTTTAAATAATGCTTCTGATTCTGAAGTTAACATGTTTAACAAAGGTTTAGCACAATTATTGAAAGGTGAGTATTCAAATGCTGTAACAACTTTTGAAACTGTTGCTGGTAAAACTACAGGTGATGGTGTACATGCAAAATCTCACTATCTTGCGGCAGTTGCTAGTGCGAGACAAGGCAAAGATGCTGATGTAATTGATCACATTGGTCAGGCAGGTGCCGCTAATGCTGATTTAAAATCAAAAGCATTAATTGATCTTGAGTTTGCTAACTATCATGCAAATGAAGAATTCAGAAATGCATTAAAATAATAATAATATCATTAATATAGAATTGAAAGCGCTTCCTAATAGAAGCGCTTTTTTTTATTCATTTTGATTTAAAAATGAGTTGGTTATTGGCTCATGAATAACTATTTTTACGGTGTAAAATTTGAAATAGATGAGAGAAATTCAATTTAGAGAAGCCCTAAGAGAAGCCATGTCGGAAGAGATGCGCAGAGACGAAAATGTTTTCTTAATGGGTGAAGAGGTTGCAGAATATAATGGTGCTTATAAAGTATCACAAGGAATGTTAGATGAATTTGGTCCAAAAAGAGTGGTTGACACACCGATTGCAGAACTTGGTTTTGCAGGTATTGGTGTTGGTGCTGCAATGAATGGAATCAGACCTGTTATAGAGTTCATGACGTTCAATTTTTCGTTAGTAGCAATTGACCAGATAATTAACTCTGCAGCCAAAATGCTAAATATGTCGGGTGGTCAGTTTAATATACCAATGGTATTCAGAGGGCCCACTGGAAATGCAGGGCAGTTAGCATCACAACATTCTCAAAACTTTGAAAATTGGTATGCAAATACACCTGGTTTAAAGGTTATAGTACCCTCTAATCCTTATGATGCAAAAGGATTACTCAAGTCAGCCATTAGAGATAACGATCCTGTAATTTTTATGGAATCAGAACTGATGTATGGTGATAAAGGTGAGGTACCTGAATCAGAATACCTGGAACCAATAGGGAAAGCTAAGATAGTAAAAGAAGGAACTGATGCTACTTTAATATCATTTGGTAAAATGATGAAAGTAGCTATAGAAGCTGCCTCAGAAATGGAAAAAGAAGGTCACTCCATTGAAGTAATTGATTTACGTACTGTTAGACCTATCGATTACGAAGCCATTTATAAATCAGTTAAAAAAACCAATAGATGTGTAATTGTTGAAGAAGCATGGCCTCTATCATCTATAGCTACCGATTTAGCATTTAATATTCAAAAAAATATTTTTGATTTCCTTGATGCTCCTGTATTAAGAGTAAATAACTTTGATGTTCCGGTTTCTTACGCTCCTACCCTTTTAGAAGCAGTGTTACCGAATACTGAAAAAACTATTAAAGCATTAAGAAGTGTAATGTATTTAGATTAATCACATTGCCATATTTAGTATGATAAAGCTGAGCATTTAAAATGCTCAGTTTTTTTTTGCCTTATTTTGAATGGTGAGCATCTTTAATTAAAAAATTAAGTCATTGAAGTAGAATAAGAAAATAATTGGAGGCTATAACCAAAAATATACACAAGCAACATAATTTATTGCTGTAAACATGACTACCATAAAGCTTTTGATGGCTTATATGAGCTTTATGCCAAAGCTATGTATAATATGACTAAGAATTGTTAATATCGAAGAAGAAGCTCAGTATATTTTACAGGAAGCTTTCATTGCAGCTTACAATAAAATTCATCAATTTGACTAATAGGCGTGTTTTGGTGCATTATTCAAAAGAATAGATATTAGTCGGCTCTGGATTATATGAGAAAGAGGAAATAGCGTATTTTGAATAACATTAAAGGACTTGATTTTATAAATGAGTATAGCTGGATTGGCAAGAAAGTGGTGAGGCAGGATAAAGTAAGTAGAGATATCGCCTACATCATCTTATAAAATAAAAAAGGCTTCTCAGTAACTGAGAAGCCTTTTTTATTATGATTGCTCTTTCTTAAAATAGAGAAATATTAAAAAATATTTTCAGCACACTAATAATGAATATAACTCCTACCACCAAAGGAGATACATATCTCACCATAAATAGGATAACTTTCTCAGTAATAGACCCTTCTAATTGAGGGTTTCCGAAATAAAGTTCTTTTTGAAATCCCTTATCTCTCCATTTCCATGCGGCAAATATGGCTATAAAGAAGCCACCAAATGGTAATGATAAATCAGAGAATACATTTTCTATTAAAGTAAAAAAATCTTTACTTTCTCCACCATAATAGGTGAAATTAGTAAAGAAATCACTTGCTCCTTGAGAAAGCATGGTTGGTAAACCAATAAAGAAAATTCCAGTAGCTACAGCATAAACTGTATACTTTCTGTTTGTCTTAAATTGATCTGTTACATAAGCAACTGGTACTTCTAATAAAGAAACTGTTGATGTTAAGGCAGCAAAACATAATAGCAAGAAGAAAACAGCTCCAATAAATGGCCCTATACTTCCCATTGTTTCAAAAATGCCTGGTAAGGCTACAAAAACCAATCCAGGACCAGCATTGGTTTCAATGCCTGGTTGGCTAAATACTAGTGGAAATATCATCAAACCCGCTAAAAAAGCTATTGATATATCTGCAATAGTAATTAGTGCCGCTGCCCCAACAATACTATCATTTTTACCTACATAAGAACCATAGGTGATAAGAGCACCCATACCTAAAGATAGTGAAAAGAAGGCCTGGGCTAAAGCTGTATAAAATGTATTAGCAGTAATTTCACTGAAGTCCGGAACAAGGTAGAATGATAAGCCATCCATTGCTCCATCAAGAGTTAATCCATAACAAATTAGTCCAACTATCATAATTACTAATAGCGGCATCAATATTTTAGTCCATCTTTCTATTCCTTTTTGAACACCACCAGCTACTATTAAAGCAGTGATAATCATAAAGCCAATAGAATAAAATAAATTGTCCCAGATATCAGCCACAAAATCACCAAAATGAGCACCATAACTTAAACCTTCACTGAGCATTCCACCAAAACCAATTTGTAAGAAATACCCAAAAGCCCATCCAGCTACTACATTATAAAAACTAAGAATCATGATGCCGGATAATACACCAAGAAGTCCAATCATGCCCCACTTTCTTCCACCAAGTTTATTAAATGCACCGTATGGGTTTAATCTGGTATTCCTACCAATAGCAGTTTCTGCAAGCATAATAGGTAGGCAAATTAAAAAAGCACAAGCTAAATAAATAACCAAAAATGCAGCTCCTCCGTTTTCTCCCACCTCGTAAGGAAATTTCCAAATATTACCTAAACCTACAGCGGAACCTGCAGCTGCTGCTATAAAACCTAACCGGTTTGAAAAACCACCTCTTTGTGCCATACAATAAAAATTTAGGCGTAAAGATATTAGATAATTCTATTTAGACAATGAAATTAGTAAATGGATATGATTAAATTATTATTGAAGGCAATATTGCAGTATTAAGAACGCAATTAACCATATAATTTTACAATCTTTATTTTTGACTCAAAATTAATTAAGCAATAGAAAAATTATTAAGACATAATTTTTGCTATATTTCTAGTGCCTTCAAATTCACTCAATATAGTTTTTATTAAAACAGTTAAAGGAATAGCCAATATTAGCCCTGGAACACCCCATAGGAACCCCCAAAACATTAACATAACTAAAACCACAATAATATTAATTGAAAAGGACTTACCCATCCAAATAGGTTCAAGGATTGAACCAAATAACACTTGAGCACCTGTAAATAATAAGAAAGCGAGTAAAACAGCTCCTGGCGCTTCAAGTTCTATAAAAGCAAATAAAGAAGCTACAATAGTTGCAATAATAGAGCCTACCATCTGGACAAAGTTTATAACAAAAGCGAATAAACCCCAAAAAATAGGGAAACTAATATCTAACGACCAGGCAATAATACCAAAAGCCAAACCAGTTAGAAAACTTACAAATATTTTTACCTTCAAGAATTCAGAAATGCTCCTTTCAATTTTTACAAAGGTTTTTACGGATTGTGTTTTACCCCTAGAAAAAGTAGATCTGAGTATTTCGTTAAAGTTCATTGAACCTGCTAAAAGTAACATTAAAAAGAAAAGCGTCATGAGGATATTGACAACAGTATGCCTCACTAATGTAAAAGTAATTTGAAAATTTTCAAAAAAAGCTTCGCTTACCTTTTCACTTTTTAAGATTTTTTTAATAGTACTTCCATTACCTGTAGGCTCTAAACCTAACATCTCACTGAATGGAGTAACTAAATTTTGTACTTTGTTATCAAATTTTTGAAAGATTTCTCCTTTACCTGATTGAATTTGTTGTCCTGATAACTGCACCACTTTTAAAACTAGAAAAACGGACAAAGATAAAATGACAATAACAGATAATAACGCCAACAACTGAGGCCAATTTCTTTTCTTCATCCAGCGCATCATTGGTGTAAATAATAGCGCAATAAAAATAGCAAACATTAAAGGAATAAAAATAAAGGAGAGCACCTGCAATATGTAAAATACAACCGGAATTACTAATATTAATAATAACCTATTTGTAGTTATTAAATTATCTAATTTCATAAATTTTTATCTAATTAAATTAGGTTAACGAAGTATATATAAATTAGGTGCAAATATCATCTGAATTTTTTATTTATATCACCGATGTAAAACAAATAGGTAAAATATATTCTTCAAATAAACTTTAGATATAAAAAGCCTTTTCTAATTTTGGCAGATGATTAAAATTATACTAATGACTTTGAGTGTTACACTCATTTTTTGCAAAGAAAATTATTCGCAACTCTACAGAATAACGAATCAAAATAATGAACCTATTCCCTTTGTGACAGTGTATGATCCTGAAACGGAAACTGGAGACTTAACGGATGATTCCGGCATATTTAGATCTGAGCCCGGTAAAACAATCATTTTATCTAGTTTAGGATATTTACAAGACACAGTAATACTTAAAAACAGCCTTCACATCTCTTTAATTATATTAAAACAGGATATTTCAAATAGCTACACCAAGAAAGACAATTTTAAAATAATAGAAAATAAATCATTTGAAGCTGGAAATCTTGAAAACCGAAAACAAGAATATTTTTATTTGGCGAGTGATGATTTAAGTTTAATTACGAAGATAGATAATCCGATCAAAAAAACTGCGCAACTCACTGAGGCTAAATTTAATTTGAAAATTGATAACTCTTACACTTTACGGATTAGGGTACTCAGTGTGCATCCTAAAACAGGTAAACCAGAACGAGATTTATTAAAAGAGAATGTAATCATCAACGAATTAAATTTAGTAGGAAATTACCAGATAGATCTTTCTACCTATGGTATTCCGATACCCCCAGAGGGTATTTATATTGGTTTCGACATTTTACCGGTAGGACAGATGGAAGACCTTAAAATAAAAGTGGGGTTATTACCCTATAGTGGTAAATCTGAAAGTTATATTGGCGCCATTTTACTCAATAAATGGACTTTATTTAATAGCCGACTTAAGTATGAGGAGCCAAAAGGAAACTTTATGTTTGGGATTAATGCTATTTATTAAAGTGCAATTGTATTGAGATTACTAAATAATTGAAAATGTTGTTGTTTAAAAACTTTTTGCATAATTGATTTAATCGGCAATTTTGATTTATAAGTCACTTTCTCATTTACGTTGGTTTCTCCATTTTATATGCCTTTATTAACCTTAGATTCTAACTCCATATCAATTAATTAAAGCTAATTCTATCGTTCAACCAATTAAATATACTGGTTTCATTCTCAGGGTGAAACCAAGTAAATTCTATATCTTTTTTAAACCAGGTGAGTTGCCTTTTGGCATACCTTCTACTATTTCTTTTCAATAACCGTATAGCCTCTTCCCTATCGTAATCACCATTAAAATAGGAGAAAATTTCAGAATAACCCACTGTTTGTAAAGCGTTTAAATGTTGGTAGGGTAATAGTTTCTGTACTTCCTGAAATAAGCCCTGAAGGATCATCTCATCCATTCTTAAATCAATCCTTTCATAAAGCTCTTGCCTTGGTCGCTCCAAACCTATCTTGATAATACTAAAGGGTCTTTGAATATTGGGGGTAAATGAGCGATAATAAGTCATATTATTACCAGAAGTTTCAAATAACTCTAAAGCGCGAATTAAACGCTGAGGATTATTTAAGTCCACAATTTTACAATACTCAGGATCTACTTCCATCAATCTTTCCTGCAAATATTGCAAACCTCTTTCCTTATAGATGTTATTTAAATTCTCCCTGATTTCAGAAGGGATTTGTGGCATCTCGTTAATTCCTTCACATAGAGCTTTAACATACAAGCCTGATCCACCACTTACGATAACTGTATCCTTTTTTTGAAATAGATCATCCAAAACGACTAAGGCTTCCTTTTCGAAATTCCCAATATTGTAATCTTCTTCAATACTTAAACTGTCAATAAAATAATGAGGCACATCGGCCATTTCTTCAAAGCTTGGCTTAGCAGTTCCTATATTCATTTCCTTGTAAAACTGTCTTGAATCTGCTGAAATAACAGCAGTTTCAAAATATTTGGCCATCTTAACCGCTAAAGCCGTTTTACCAACAGCTGTAGGGCCGGCAATCACTATTATCCTTTTAGAATTTTTATTCAAATGATTCAGTTATTAGTTATGAAAGAATTAAATTGTGCCATTAATATAGTATTTAATTTTAAAGACTTTGGACTTACAAAAGTACAATAAAGAACAGTTAATAAAAGAGATTGAAAAGCTGAGACTAACGCTTTATCAAAATAAATACATCCTTAAAAACAAAAGGCTTAAATCAACCTCAGACCCAAACGAGGAAAGCCAGGATTTGATAATGGAATTTACTTTTAATGGAAAATTAATTAAAACTAATAGTGCATGGCGCAAAACCTTAGGGTATAGCAACCTTGAGCTTGATAATTTATATTGCAGAGATATAGTTCATTTTGAGGATTATTCCAGGTTTGCATCCTTAACTGATAAAATAATTAGCAATAAAAAAGCAGTATTTACTGATTTAAAATTAAGTTCGAAGAATGGTGAAGCAATTAATGTAAACGGCAATATATTTAT
>JBBSPJ010000190.1:0-8749 GCA_038258905.1 Cytophagales bacterium | reverse complement strand
TATAGCAGATATTTACGGTGAACAAAAGGTAATAAAAGATAAAATTATTCCTAAGGAATTGGTTTTCTCCAGCGATACCTATTGCAAACAGTGCATAGGACTGAAGCCTGCGAAGGACATTTGGTGCCATATTTCCGGCTCCGATTTAATAAAGGCTGGCTGTAATCAATGGTGATTTCTAGGCCCTCTTCATTATAAGTAGCCGTGGCCGTAGGGCTCACCGGATCAGCAATAAAAATTCCGTATGCTGCCCAAAGCACAAATAATAGAAAGCCAATTCCTAATACAAGTAAAATTTTCTTTATCATGGTCTAGTTTTTAGTTCTTCAATATAGAAATAATATTTTACATCCACCAATACCTAAAAGTAAGGGGGAGGAATAGACCTTCAATAGATCGAGCTCACTAAAAATGCAAAACCTACAGAAAACATCTATATAGTAACAGATTTAAAGCATAAAATAGCTATCAACCTTAGGGTAGGATGATTCACTAAGTTTTTTTAAGCAAAAAAGCACTTCTGCATGCACCTGAATCAATTTTTAAGAAATGGATAAGGAGTATTACGTTGTATAATGAAGGCTTTTTGAGTTCATATTGAAACTGTAGTGATTTCACCCGTAATGAAAACGCACCATTTTGTAAACCTACATTTTCTACTGCTGCTTTCAAGCAAGGAAAAGTCACAGGTTTTTCAATAAAACCAATGACATTCGGCTACTTTTCTAGTAACACTTTATCAATTTTATCAGAGGATACCACGATCGTTTTTGGCTGATAATTCATCAAGTCCAACACATCAAATCAATTCAAACCACCAATATACTGATCCAAAAAAAGCAAATCAGGGTGTTCTCGCTGCATATTAAAGAGGCCTTCCAGCGTATTGTCTCTTGAGTTAATCAGGTTAAAATGAGGGGATAGATTTTTTATGGTTTTTTTTAGCCAAAAGCTAAATACGATATCATCGTCAATAATTAGATTTTTAATGTATTCTTTTTGCGTTGCAGATAAAATGGTGTGAAGCGGTTAAAAAAATATTGATACGGCATTTGCATCAATATATATATTAAAAATTTGATTTTGCATTGCATTTAATAACACCAATATAGCGTACGGCTACTTGAGCAAGGGAAGGAGTCGATCAAAAATAAACAAATTCCATCATCAATTAGTAGATATCTTATGACAAAAAGAACCAGTATTTCAAATTACAAACAGATTGAAAAAGCGGATGATTTAGAAAAAGTAGTAGTTGACAAGCGAATTGGAAAAAGAGCTAATAAGAGCAAAGCAAAGCGCCGAAACAGGCACTACACAAAAACATTGCTACGGCACCTAACTCAAGATAACGATTAGTGACGGTAACCTTTCCACGTACCTCCATACCTATAATCTGGCATTTCTTGACACTTAGACAGGCAATCTTTACAGACGAAGATCCATATTTTACCATTTTGTGTTTGGACACGATACATCACCTCGTACTTTTTTTCACATTTAGGACAGGTTTTTGTTTTCATAAGCGTTTTTTAAAAAGCTAAAAACATTCAATAATATGTTCTACAAGGAAAGCAATTAAATAAAATACACCAAGCACTCATTTCGCTGTAAAATTAATAAAATAATTTAAATTAGAAATGGAAGAGAAAAGATTGAAGTCGCACCCTTATAGCGGATTTATTGCATTCAGCAAAACCTATTCCGACTATTTTAGTTTGCTAAAGATCATTATAGTCGATCTCTTTTTCAGTTCGATTTCTTCTATAGTATTTATAATTCATTATGAGGATGTTTATCCTGCTTTTACCATCCTATGAAACCTAAAAAAACTGCCTTATTTTTTATTTTCATTACTATTCTTGTTGATGTAATAGGGATTGGAATCATTCTACCTATTATACCAGATTTGATCATGAAACTTACGGGTGAAGGCACTGCCATGGCAGTCATTTATGGTATGTGGTTAACAACAGCGTTTGCCGGCATGCAGTTTTTATTTTCGCCTGTGCTAGGTGAGATTTCCGATAGGTTTGGACGAAGGCCTATCCTCTTAATGGCTCTATTGGGTTTAAGTATTGATTACTTGATTCATGCCTGGGCACCCACGATTATGTGGTTGTTCGTGGGAAGGTTTTTAGCAGGCATTACAGGCGCTAGTTTTACTGTGGCATCAGCCTACATCGCTGACATCAGTACCAGACAAGAAAAAGCAAAGAACTTTGGACTGATAGGAGCTGCTTTTGGCCTAGGATTTATCATAGGGCCTGCAATAGGAGGTTTTTTCGGGGAAATTGATATAAAGCTCCCTTTCTATATCGCGGCAGGACTCACATTTTCCAATTTTCTTTTTGGTTGGTTCTTTGTACCTGAGTCATTAACAAAAGAGAATAGACGACCCATCAATTACTTAAAAATGATCCCCGGTATTTCTTTGGTTAGTTTAAGAAATTATAAAGGTGTTTTACTCTTAATTTTAGCTTACTTTTTAGCCAATTTAGCCTCACAGGCATTGCCTTCTACATGGGCATATTATGGAATTGAACGCTACGACTGGAGCCCTAGGGATATTGGTATTTCTTTGATGGTAGTTGGTCTTTTTGTAGCTATTGTGCAAGGCTTTTTAGTGGGCGTAGCCGTAAAAAAATTCGGCCGTAAACTTGTTGTCATTTCAGGTTTTGTGTTGTGGACTATTGGCATGTTCCTTTTTTCATTTGCTACAGAGCAGTGGATGTTGTATGCTTTTCTTGTTCCTTATGCATTAGGAGGGGTAGCAGGACCAACAGTGCAAGGCGTTATTTCAAATCAGGTATCTGAAAAGGAGCAAGGCAATCTGCAAGGTGCAATTACTGGTTTAGTGAGCGTCACTGCCATTCTGGGACAACTCACTTTCTCTTCTGTTTTTTACTATTTTATTCGTCCAGAAAGTGATATTTACTTTCCTGGGGCGCCTTACGCTTTGGCATCCATTTTCCTAGTTTTAGCCCTTCTACTTGCCACAATAGCGATCAGTAAAATCAGTAATACAGAGGAAGAAGATGATGTGATTATAACTAAAAATACTGCATAAGAACTATAAGCGTCCCTAACAGTCCTACAGAATTAAAATGATAGAAAATGGATTTCACTTCAGGTTATCTATCTATTATCCTCTTTGTACTAGTATGCTCGTTTCTTCTACTAGCTCTTCAGCTGTATATGGTTTTTTAAAAAATCCCTTTATATCCTGTAGATTCTTAAATTCAATTTCATTCTTCGGAATACTGGAGGTAATTAGGGCCTGCCTGCTGCAGACAGGCTGAAGCCGGGGAAGTACCTCCCAGAGGGAGAGAAGGTTGAGGTGCCTGAGGCTAACGCAAAAAAAACAATATTTGACTTTTTTGTGCAAAAGTTATGAAGTCAAAAATATAAAAGCTTGCACTTGCTGAAAAACTATACTAGAATAATCATACTTTAAATAGATATGAGGTAGATTTTACGAAATTCAGCAGTTTTTAATCAAGCCCTAATATAATAGGAAGTCGCTATTTCAATAAATCTAATACATATATCCATTTAGTCCACCGACACTCCTATAAAAAAAGCATTATTAATGTGCTGTGGTAGCTTGAAATTAATTCGAAATGCGCTAAATTTTTCTATTTCGTAGACTCCGTAAATAAACACAATGCCTGGTCATCTGCTAATACTTTATACCTTATTCATATTTACTTATTATCTGAAGGAAATCAGCAATAATTTTGTTTAAATGTATTTCTATTTTATTGGTGTATATTGAATCATCCCATTGCTTTTCCTTATTCAGTAACGATTTCATTTTATTAGAAAAATCACCTAGTTCAAAAATTTTGAGAATGGTCTTTAATTTATGATAGCTCTGTTCTAATTGATCAAGATCACCATCCACAATAGACTGTTCGAAATCAACTTTAAATTCTACAAAGTTTCTCTTACATCTCTTGGCAAACTCTAATTTGAAGTCTAAATCTCCATCTGATTGTTTGTCTAAAATAATTTCAATCACATTCTGAGGTATTCCGGGCTCACTTGAAATACTTTCTTCACTAGTTCTTTCACTTGATGGTGAAGTTACTTTCAAATCAGCAACTACAGGATAGTAATCGCCTATAACTTTAATTAATTCTTCCGGCCTAAAAGGTTTACTTAAGTAATCATCCATTCCCTTAGATAGAGACTTATCTTTTACGTCTTGAAATGCGTCTGCAGTTAAGGCTACAATAGGTATCTTCTTAAAGTATTCACCTTCTAATTTTCTAATTTCATTAGATGCTGAGAAGCCATCCATTATAGGCATTTGTATATCCATTAGAACTAAATTAAAGAGCTTACTTTTTATTTTTTCCACTGCCTCTTGTCCATTATTTGCAATTTCATACTTGACGTTGTAAAGCTTTAAAAATTTTAGAATAATCATCTGATTCGCTAAGTTATCTTCGGCTATTAAAACATTGATATGCTTATCTGAAAAATCTTTGATTTTTGAAGTTACTTCTTGATTTTCAAACAATCCCAAATCTCCTTCTTTCAGCTCAATATCGAAATAGAAGTTCGATCCAATCCCCTCGACACTTTCCAGTTTAATATCACTATTCATTAATTCAATCAATTTTTGTGATATGTAGAGACCTAATCCAGTTCCTCCATACTTACGAGAGATACCTGAGTCCGCTTGCTCAAAGGAATTAAATATATTTGTTTGATTAGACTCTGTAATGCCTATTCCAGTATCTTTTACACTAATTCTTAAACTATAGTTGTTATTTTTCTGCTTTAGCAAATTAGCTGCTATAGTTACCGAACCATGTCTTGTGAATTTTATTGCATTACCCACTAAGTTGTAAAGTACTTGACTCAACCTTGAACTGTCCCCAATAAAAACTTGAGGTAGCTCCTCATCATAATTTAGGTTTAAATTCACCATATTTTCATTAGCCCTGTTCAACATTGACTTTTGAATATTAACAAGCAGATATTTTAAGTCAAATGAGCGTTCTGCTAGGGTAAGTTTTCCGGATTCGATTTTAGAGATGTCTAAAATATCATTGATTAGGTTCAATAGATTTTCTCCGGAAAAGTTAAGAAGTCTTAAATTTTCAATTTGATCTTCCCGAGGGCTTTCTAATAATAAAATATGCGAGAGTCCATTAATTGCATTTAATGGGGTCCTAATTTCATGACTCATGGTAGCAAGGAATTGCTTTTTTGAATTAGCAGCCTTTTCAGCAGCTTCTTTCGCCACACTTAAAGCTTTATAATTTTCAATTAACTCTTGCTGAATTTGAACTCTTTCGGTAATTTCCCTGGTTGAGGTAATAATTGAAATAGGCTGGTTCTTTGAAAGAATTCCCTTAGATAGCGTTTCTACCCATATATAATGTCCTTCTTTATGGAGCATTCTATACTCGATAATAATAGATTGATTAGAAATGACCACAGGATCATGTGCCTCCTTTTTAATTCTATCAATATCATCCGGATGAAAAAATTGGTAAGGATTTTGACCAATTAGTGAGTCAGATTCGTAGCCCAATAAGGTTTTTGAGGCAGGAGATACCCAGGCATAAGTACCATCAACATTATGCAGGCCTACCATGTCATTTGTATTTTCTGCAAGTAGTTTAAATCGTTGCTGACTCTTACTATTCTGATTTCTCATTTTCACATCTTCAGAAATGTCAGCGCATAAGCCATGAATTAGTTGAGGTTTACCATCTTGAAAATAAACTTTTCCAACAGCTTTAATCCACTTTTTATTACCCTTGGCCGTTACTATTATAAGCTTTTCATTCCAAGAGTCCCCAAATTGTGTTGCTTGTTCTATAGCTTTTTCAAAAATAGGTTTAGATTTAGTATCATAAAAATCAATACTTTCTTCAAACTTAGGTATATAATCGTCATCTACTTCATGGATTCTTTTTGTTTCCTTAGACCAAAACAACTTATTAGTTTCTAAATTCAGCTCCCAATACCCAATTTTAGCGAAACCTTGCATTTCTTCTAGTAAATCAATAGTTCGCTCAGATTTCAATTGACTCTCTTTAAGAAGTCTATTACTTTCGATATATCTTCCCTCCAATGATTTTAAGGCAGATATATCACTGGCAATTCCTAAATAGCCGATAGAATGACCTGAATCATCCTTTAATGCACTGACTACCAGCTGAACGGGAATTCTTACACCTTTCTTACGTAAGTAAGTCCAGTCTCTAATTTCAAAACCTTCTCTGTTGGGAATTTCTATAAATGTCTGAAAACCTTTAACCGAAGTGTTAAACTTAGTTGACAGTTCTTTGGCTCTTTGTTTCACTTCTTCCGAATCGTGCAAAACAGCTGCTGAATTTATCCCCACCATTTCTTCAGCTTTATAAGCTAACATTTTCTCCGCCCCCTTGCTGAATGATGAAATTAATCCTTCCTTGTCCGTAGTGACAATTGACACATAGGCAGAATTAAGTATAGCACTTAACTGTTTAATCGTTTGTTGAACGGTAAACTCTAAATTATTTTGTTCTGTGATATCTTGAGCATAAAGGATAAGTCCTCTAATTTTATTATCGTCTTGCCAATGAGAAATATGCCATTTAATACACTTTTTTGTGTCTAAACCTACTTCTACTTTGTCCTTGAAAATTTCTCCCTGCAACGCTTTTTTTAATATTAATTTCCATTTTTCCTCAACAAAAGGTGGGGTTTCTCTTAATGACTTATTGTGCTTGGACTCAAATAACGTATCCCAATTACCAGATTTGGAAAAATAATCCAAATTTTCGTTTACTAAAGCAATGGCTATTGGAGAGTTTTTTATGAGAATAGTATTCAATTTATTAAAGTAGGAGAGGTTCTTGAGTTGTTCTTCCAATTTATTCGAACTAGGAAGGATGAGGAATCTATATTGAGTGATAATCAATAATATTAAAAGGGTAATTATTCCGAATTGATAATGCGAAAAGTTTGTCAGATTGATTATATTATGGTTTTCTAGCGCTTTTACAGTACTTTCCATATGTTGAAAGAAAATATCAAAAGCTTCCATTTTTACTGCAGAGCTATTTAAACTAATATTTTTAATAATTTCATATTCGTGAGTGAGTCGTTTGTGAATGTCCTGAAGACCTTCAATTTCAGTAAAATGCAGTAATGTTAATTGAGTACTTTTCCATTCTTTAATGTATTCATTTGAGGAGATGATTGTTTTATTTTCTAAGATGCTTTTGGCCATCATTTGACTAAGTATTCGCTGTCTGGTAGCTAAATTGTATATCTCAGCATTCTTTTCTTGAGATTGAATTTGCCATTGCGTGATAACTAATAAGATAAATAATGAAATGATAATGGAGAGAACAAAAAAGAGATACTTTTTACTTAGTTTCATTTCATCTTGATTTAGCCAGCAGAAAGATGCTAAATATACTTATTTTATTTTCTAGTTTAAAATAGAATGGATTCAGGTGCAAATAATTTATATGTTATATTTCTAAATGTTATATAATTTATATTATGTTAAGTTAACGTATTTTTCAACTGCCCTATTCTTGTGATATGTAAAAAATAGCATCTATTATCTAATAAAAGAATTGTATTCAGTCAATCTTTAGTGCACTCCTATACGAATTACTTTTAACCTCTTTGTTTTGATAGATTAAGTCCAGCCTATTTAATCAACCTTAAAATACTTGTTAGATCTTTTATAAAAAACATTTCATAACCTAGAATAATCTGGTGAACTATAATTCAGCTCTTGTTTAACACCAAGAATGTTTATAGAATTGATTATGGCTTGAGGACGAGCTAAGATCTTAGAAAATTGCCAGATCCGATGAATAGTGCTATTATTTACACATCTGTCAAATGCGATTTATAACTTCTGCTTGATTGGTTTAACTATTGCCTGATCTCATAAGCTATGAAGTTAACATAATATTTGTTGCGGCTGTATTTTCAATTGACCTTATAGAATACATTTAATCTATGAAATTGATTAAAGAATCAATTCCTCCCTAAAATCTTTCAAATACCCTATTTAGCTGATAATAATCATTTTCTTAAGTAATAAATGTTACAAATGTAATCAGTTGTATTGCGTATTATTACATGTATTAAAAGTAAAAATAATGTCAAAAATTGTCATTTTAGGAGCAGGAATAGCGGGACATACCGCTGCCTCTCACTTACGTAGAAAGCTTTCCTCAAAACATGAAGTATTGGTGGTCTCCCCTAACCACAATTATCAATGGATCCCTTCCAATATCTGGGTCGGAATTGGCAGAATGAAAGCAGAGAAAATAATATTCCCATTACCTCCATTATACAAGAAAAAAGGTATAAGTTTTAAACAAGCCAAAGTGGTTTCTTTTCATCCTGAAGGAGATACTTTAAATACTCCCTATGTTAAGGTAGAGTATGTTTACGGAGAGAAAAAAGGACAGACTGAAAAAGTAACTTATGACTACCTCATTAATGCAACTGGTCCTAAACTGGCTTTTGAAATGACGGAGGGATTAATTCCTGGCACAAATGATGTGTATTCTGTTTGTACTTATGATCATGCACAACATGCCACTAAGGGCTTAAATAAATTAATTGCTGCTGCCAAAACATCAGATCATAAGTTAAAGGTTCTTATCGGAACAGGTCATGCCAAAGCAACTTGCCAGGGTGCTGCTTTTGAATATATCCTCAATGTAGAACATGAACTAAGGAGAAGAAAAGTAAGAGATAAGGTTGATAT
>JBBSPJ010000189.1:0-8768 GCA_038258905.1 Cytophagales bacterium | reverse complement strand
GTACCCGACTGGTGCATTCTGGCAGTTCTACCATTTCGGTGTGTAAACTCTTCTGCTTTTACGGGTAAATGGTAATGGATGATGAATTGAATTTCCGGCACATCAATGCCTCTGGCTGCCAAATCGGTGGCTAATAAAATATTGTAAGTGCCATTTCTGAACATGATTAAAGACCGCTCACGGTCTCTTTGCTCTAGACCACCATAGAAATTACCATGCTCAATGCCCAAATCTCGGAGGTAATCGCTTACTCTGTCTATGCTTTCTTTAAAATTACAGAAAATAATTCCCGGTTGCTTGCCTAATTTTTGCAAAAGTTGGCCTAAGGTTTCCAGCTTATCTTTTTTAGGAGATTGTATCACTTTTATGGCTAATTCAGATACGCCATCTTTTAAATAATTGATGTAAAAAGGCTCTCTCAGCGACATGAAAGTAGGTAAATCTTTAGGCTGGGTGGCAGAAGTCAAAATCTTTTTGCTCACATTGGCCAAACTCCAGATAATCTCCTTCATTTCAGCTTCAAAACCCACTTCTAAAGATTTGTCGAACTCATCCAACACCAATGTTTTTATTTCATTCAAAGGAAAGCTTTCTCTGCGGATATGGTCTGCAATTCTACCGGGTGTGCCCACTAAAATAGCCGGTCTGTGCTTTAAATCTACCTTGTCTTTAGCTCCGGCTCTTCCTCCATAAATGGCATTGGCTTTATAGCCTGTGCCCATCTCGCGAATCACTTGCTCTATTTGGAGTGCTAATTCTCTTGAGGGTACCAGAATTAAAGCCTGCACTTCAGAAATATCAACAGATAACCTTTCTATTAAAGGCAATAGAAATGCAATGGTTTTACCTGTTCCGGTGGGTGATAATAAAATAGTTTCTTCTCCTTTGGAAATTACTTCCAACGCATCCAACTGCATTGGATTTAAAGTAGCTATCCCTAATTTATTAAGTATTTCTTGTCTGTTTTTAATTGCCTGAGCCATTTTGCAAAGCTAGGGCTAAATTATGAATTTATTTGTGTGGTGAGATTTAACGTAAGTATAATATATATTTTCCCAGCTAATCAAAGATTTTATTTATGAAATAAGTTACTATATTGTCATTCAATTAATACAAATCCTGTGAATAGAAAAACCACAAAGATATTTATCATTTTCACTCTTGTTATAGTGGCTTTAATTATTATTGGCTGGAAAACTTTCAATTATTATTGGAGAACAAAACAAACATTTAGCACTTTTACAAGCTTTACAGAGCCAGACTCTTTGAGCTTCACACCTATTGTATGGAAACCGAGCAACTACGGAACTGTTAGCTCGCCTAACGGATCATTTTTAGTAAAAGTAACCCTGAACGGAATAGATGATGCTTTTTATATGCAGTTTGATACGGGAACTCCTCAGACCGTGTTATATGGTAGAATTCTAAATAAATTAGAGGAAAAATACCCATCCCTAAAAACCAATAAAACCCAAAGTGGAAATCCTATTTTCAAATCAGCAGATCTGAGAATAGCTGATGTAATTTTTAAAGCAAACACATTAAAGGTACTTCCTAATATGGGAATTACTGATTTAGATTCGTCATTTAACGTTATCGGAACTATAGGGTTTGATGCAATTGTAGACAGAAAGCTTATTCTCGACTTTAAAAACGATCTTTTCGCAATTACTAATAAGCCTCTTAAGGAATTGGAATGGACTTTTAAACACTTAAAAGGAGCAAGTGTTGAACATTTTCCTATTTTACTACCTGCTAAAGTAAATGATGAAGCGGTGCAATTGTGGTATGATACAGGATCAAGTATGTTTTCGTTACTACTCTCTAACAATAAACTAAACGCACTAGACAATGCAGGAGCAATAGATACCCTGTGCTGCACCAGCGCATGGGGAAAATCATATGAGTTTTATCGTAGAGAGCTATTGGGAAGTATTTCTATAGGAGATCTTAATGAACATATGCCTGATGTTTACGCTTCAGAAGTTATGAATGAAATAGCTTACTTTCCTAACTGGTTAATGATGGGTATTACAGGCAATAGGTTGTTTCTGGACAAAATTATATTAGTAGACACCAAAAACAATATCTTCGGCATAAGTGATTAATGCTTATTCGCCAGCTGGCCGCAAGCCGCATCAATGTCTTTTCCTCGGCTTCTTCTTACATTCACTGTCACGTCTCTATCTTCTAAAAATTTCGCAAAAGCATCCAATTTATCGGCTTCGGTATTCACAAAGTCTGCCTGATCAATTGGATTGTATTCAATTAAATTCACTTTGGCAGGTACGTATTTAGTGAATTGCCATAGTTCTTTAGCATCTTCCAGGGTATCGTTGAAATTATCGAAAACACAATACTCAAAAGTGACTTTATTCTTCGTTTTTTGATAGTTGCATTGCAAAGCTAAGGGAATTCATCCATAAATTATAGCCATTCTATGAAGAGAGGCTAAAAACGCAAAGAGTTCTTTCGGTTTTATCAAAAGAACTCTTTATTCAAGTTGACTCAATCAAGTAAATCACATACTAAAAGGACCTATAAATTTATTGTCATCTACATCAAAGAATACGTAGCTGGTACCAGGTAAATCCCAAATAGCCAGTACTGTTCTCTCTTCCTGTCCTTTTAAGTCCACACGCATGGCTGCACCAACCGCATCGAAAGGAATTTCAAACGAACCACCACCTGTCTTGATTTGGAATTCTTTGATAGAGCGAGGCTCAGTAAAAGTGCTGGGTTCGTAAACTGTGTATTCTGTACCTTCCATATTAAAAAGGCAGACCAGTTCTCGGCCCCCAACAGAAGCATCCATTGCCGCACCAATCGCAGTAAAAGGCATGGTGTTATCAATTCCCCACAGACTTAGATCATATACAGGAGAAAACCTACCACTACCATTCGTTACCTCGTATGCGCAAAATTTGGTGCCATCTTTACTGAACATATATGTTTTTTCAGAATTATTATCACTTCTCACACTGGTTGCTGCACTAATTCCTTCATTTCTAAAAGGGCATGAAAAATCAGTTCCCCATTGCCAAAGTGCACTAGGGGCTATAAACGATCCATCACTTCTGTTAATACTCATATAATTAATTCCATCTAAATTAAATATAGCATTCGTTCCTGATACATTGGTTGGTACGTAACATGCTGCTCCCACTGCAGCTCTGGCATCAGTATAGACAGGTAAGCCCGCACTTACATTTTCGCAATTGGTGATGGTGTATTTTGTGGCCAACGCTGTGCTTACTACCTGCGATGGATCATATAAACTCCTCACTACATAAGACAGGGGAGCTCCGTTATTAATAGTGCCTCCTTCTTTAATAAAGCTTTGTACATTTTCTAAATCACCCAGTAAAGCACCATTAGCTAAATTTGCATCTCCACCATAGGCATAGCCGCTTATTCTTTTGTTAGAAAGACCATTGATATGTGAGGCATCAATTTCTACACTGCCCGAAGAAAGCACTGCATCAAAGGAGGCATCAATGGCGGACCTTACCTCAGTTTTAGACTGTGTGGATTGAATGAGCAGATAAAAAATGCGACCATAATTTACAGAAGAAATGTAGGTGCCGGGGTTTCCATCATAAATATAGCGCGCCAGTTGATCAGGAGTAACGCTTTCATCAAAAATTTCTTCCGGCTCGGGTACATTATACACCATGGTATAAAAAGATTGAGTTAGTTTTACCATGTAACTGCTATAACTAACTGAGCTATTGAAATCAAAAGAACCCTTTACCTTGGCTGATAGCGTGGAGTAACTGGCATTCATGGCCAGGCCAATTTCTTCTGTAGAATTAACCTCTTTTATTTCTATATTGGTGTTGGCGGAAAGCTGTCCATTATTGTTGCCAATAATACGATTGGTAGCGACAGCTATCTCAGCAAAATTCACTTCCTCCACCTCTTCGGAAATATTTTCCGGGTTAGAACCATTCAATGTGCTAATGGTAATGGTACCTCTGCCTCTTTTTAAAGGAATGATATCAGGAGTAGCTTTACTTAATGATTTGCCCTGTAGCAGGTTTCCAGGAAAAATCACTTCCGTCCCCGCTGTAAAAAGCGCAAAATCAGGATTGTTTTCAGAAAGTTCTACTTCTTTACTGGTACACATCCATATTTCCGCCTTATTCTCTTCATTGTAGAGCACAGTATCTTCTGTTTCTAGCGCTGTTTCATTTCTGTAAGACTCACCCAGCTCTTCGGGCGTTCCACCTGATGCAATAACACCTTCGAAGGTACTTAAATCAGGACCTGTTAACTCTTCTTCTTTTGTACAACTAAATAACAGAATGAGTAATAGTGGATAAATTAAGTGGCGAATTTTTAAGATTGATTTTTGCATAACATTTACATTTGTTTCTGTAAATCTGCAAGTAACAGTCTATAAATCATAATTTTAGCAATGGACAAATGATGGACAAGCTTAAAATACTTTAATTGGTGGTTATATTTTTGTTAGAGTGCAAGCAAGAATGAGTGCAGGCTATCATCTCCTGAAAGATTGAGTTTTTTGCGTAATCTGTAGCGGGCTTTATTCACGCTATCTGGTGAAATATTTAGGATCGAAGCTATTTCCTTGGTTGTAAGGTTCATCTTCATTAAAGCTGCCAATCGCATTTCGTTATTAGTGAGATCATTGATTCTTTCTCTCAGTTTAGCATCAAAATCTTCATGCACCTGCTCAAAATACATTTTGAAATTCTCCCAGTCATTATCGGCCTGATGATCATTTTTAATCAATTGCAGCAGACGACTGAGAGCTGATTTACTTTCATTGGAATTTTTCTTTATCTCAGTAATTCGAGATTTCAAATCAGATAGCAATTCGTTTTTTTGTACCAAATGCAAGGTGTGAGTAGTAAGTTGTTTTTTACTATGGTTCAGTTCCGTTTCAAAATTCTGTTTTTCCTGCGCCTGAACAAGTCTGGCCCTCTTCATTTTTTGATAAACCCCAAATATAATCAGTCCGCTAATCACAAGTATCGCAATAAGAACAGCACTCAGAAAGGCCGTTTTCAATTCTTCAATTTTAGCTTTTTGGTTTAGGTTGGTAATTTCTTCTTTTTGAAGAGCTATTTCGCTTTCCTTTTTTTCCGTTTCATAAAGCATTTGTAGTTCCGCTATTTGCTTACTTTTTGTAGAATTATACAAACTGTCACCTAACACTTTATACTGTTTATGAAAATCTAAGGCAGTCTTGTAATTACCAAGCTGCTCATTAATTTTTGATAAGAGATCCAGGGCTGATTCAATATTTTCTTTTGTTTGGGTTTCCTGTGCTACCTGCAATCCCTTTTTCGCATTATTTTCTGCAGAGGGTAATTGATTTTGATGGTATTGAGTCCAGCCAATATTGATATAGTTAGCAGCCTTAAATAAATTATATTCTGTTTGTATACTCATTTGCAGCCCTTCTTGAAAAAGCGGTAGGGCCTGGTCGTATTTCCCCTGATGGTAGTAGCAGAGCGCCAGACTGGAGATGGCTTCTGTGGTAAGGAAAGGCGATTGCAGCTGCTTAGTTAAGGCGACACTTTGTTCAAGCAGTAAAATGGCGGAATCATATTTTAGTAGGTTACTATATGTATCGCCCAATTTAATTAGAGCAATGGCAATGGCCCTTTGATCGTTTAAAGATGTCGCGATCTCTATTGATTTTTTATAGTATTGAACAGCGCTATTGTATTCATTCATTAAATCGTACGATTCACCAATGTTAATGTAGGAATCACCCAACCTGAGTGAATCTCCATGTTGTGCGAACAGCTCAGAAGCCGCAAGAAATTTTTGCAACGATATGCGATAATTACCTTTTTCCTGCTCAATCCCGCCTATACCTTGAAATACAGCGGCTAGCCTACTGCTGTCTCCTTCCTGAATGAATAAATCTCCGGCTTGTTCTATATAAAATAGGGCGCTATCATATGCAGCTTCATTTTGAAACTCGAGACCTATATTGAACAGCATAACCCCTTGTAAACCTTTAGCATCCATTTGCTCATAGATACCGAGTGCTTTTCTATAATTTTTTAATACGCTATCCCGCTGCCCTAAAAATGATTGAGCAATTCCTAGTCTTTGATATCCGGTGGCAATTCCGGTTAAAAAATTAATTTTTTCAGATTCCCCAATAATTTCTCTGGCATATTTCACTCCTAAAGTAGGGTCGTTGTAAGCAGTGGCTCGCCATAATTCAACCAGGATTTCTACTTTAGTGGAATCCTGCGGAGCTTTTTCAAGTGCCCTAAAGAGGCTGTCAGTTTTAGAATCATTTTGTGCAAAACAGAAAAGACTAAAACTTAAAAGCAATAGGGTAATAGTAAATAATTTGAGATAGTTCACATACTAAAATGCTGATTTGGAGGGTAATATAGAAAATAATATGCTAAAGAGGCTAGCTTAAAATAAAAAATTATTTTTTATAGGTAGGTTTGAGTCTCACTTCCTAGAGTAAAATTATATTGTTTCATAAAAATATACACCTTTCGTTTAGAGACTTTTAAAGAGAAAACCTAGACAAAACTGCCTTCATTGCAGTAAGTCAATTGAGTGAAACCTAATGCTTATTAGCCAGCTGGCCACAAGCTGCATCAATGTCTTTTCCGCGGCTACATATTCTGAAACAATATTACAATACTAGTAAATGTATACATTTACTTTTTATTTTTAAAATAAACATATATATTTACTTAAATATTTGTAAGTAAACATATAAATTGACTTTTATGAGGAATATTAAGAAGCTTCAAATTGACCAGCTGGATACTAAACTTCAATGTTTTAAAGATGTTGCCATAATTCCGGTACCAACGAAGGGCTGGGTTAATATGATTAGATCCACACTCAACATGACCATGGAGCAATTAGGCAAAAAATTAGGTATTACTAAGCAAGGTGTTCAACAAATTGAACAAAGAGAAGCAAAAGAAATTATCACCTTATCTTCATTAAAGGAAGCAGCAGATGCACTTGATATGATATTTTTCTATGGCTTTTATCCAAAGGATGGATCTTTAAATAAATTAATTGATAAAAAAGTTAAAGAATTGGCCAGTCGAATTGTATTAAGAACTCATCACAATATGAAACTTGAAAACCAAAATATAGAAAATCGCAAGATCAAAAAGTCTATTGATGAATTATCTACTGAATTAAAACGAGAACTGAGAAAGTCGTTATGGGATTGAATTTTACATATCTTTTTGGTCAAACACCACTCGATGAAGATGAAAAACTTGGGTTACGTCTAAAATCAGTAACCACTCAGGCAGAATTAGATGAATTTGAGCAGCTAAATATTGAAAAAGCTTTAGAATGGAGCTTTCGATTGAAAATTTCGCAATTTGATATTTTATCGGAGAATTTCATTAAGAAGCTTCATAAGAGAATGTTTGGTGAAGTATGGAATTGGGCGGGAAGTTTTCGGCAAACTGATAAAAATATAGGAATTCATTGGGTTAAAATAAGCGTTGCTCTGAAAATGCTAATGGATGATGTCTTGTTTTGGATTAGCAATAAAACTTATCCTCCTGATGAAATCGCTTTAAGATTTAAACATAGATTGGTTTCTATCCACTGCTTTCCAAATGGAAATGGAAGACATTCCAGAATCATGGCAGATATCATCAGAAATAAAATCTTCAATAAGGATTTGTTTAACTGGAGTGCATCCCAAAATGTAAAAGATAAAGTTATTCGAAAACAATATATTGATTCATTGAAGGCCGCCGATAACGGAGATATAAAGCCTTTAATCAGCTTTGCAAGCTGATTAAATCAATGCTTATTAGCCAGCTGACCGCAAGCCGCATCAATGTCTTTTCCTCGGCTTCTTCTTACATTCACTGTAACATCTCTATCTTCCAAAAATTTTGCAAAAGCATCCAATTTATCGGCTTCGGTATTCACAAAATCGGCCTGATCAATAGGGTTGTATTCAATTAAATTCACTTTGGCAGGTACATATTTGGTGAATTGCCATAGTTCTTTAGCATCTTCAAGGGTATCGTTGAAATTATCGAAAACACAATACTCAAAAGTGACTTTATTCTTCGTTTTTTGATAGTAGTATTGCAAGGCATCTCTCAAAATAGGCAGGTTATTACTATCATTAATGGCCATAATAGTACTTCGCTTTTCGTCATTGGCGGCATGTAATGAGAGTGCCAAATTGAATTTTACTTGATCATCTGCCAGCTTCATAATCATTTTGGAAATGCCAGCTGTAGAAACTGTGATCCGCTTGGGCGACATGTGCAAACCTTTTTCGGAAGTAATGTGCTCAATTGATTCCAATACATTCTTGTAGTTAAGAAGAGGCTCACCCATTCCCATGTACACAATATTGGTGAGAGGTATTCCATAATGCTCTTCAGCCAGCTCTTTAATCATCACTACCTGGTCGTAAATCTCCGCTGCTTCCAGGTTTCTCATCCTTTTGAGGTAGCCAGTCGCACAAAATTTACAGCTTAATGAGCAACCGACTTGTGACGACACACAGGCTGTCATGCGGCTTTCAGTAGGAATTAGGACGCCTTCCACCTCATTTCCATCATGCAAGCGAAATGCTACTTTTATGGTTCTGTCACTACTTACTTGTTTGGAAGCAATAGTGATTCTATTGATGCAGAAGTTTTCATTTAGCCATTCTCTCAGATCTTTGGAGAGATTAGTCATGTCTTCAAAAGTAGCAGCAGATTTTACCCACAGCCACTCATAAATTTGCTTGGCTCTAAAGGCCTTTTCACCTTTTT
>JBBSPJ010000188.1:0-8769 GCA_038258905.1 Cytophagales bacterium | reverse complement strand
TGCGTCTAACTGATAAGCTTACTTTCCGGCCAGGCACACAGTTAGCAGTATACAATAGAAATTTAAATTTTGATAGATTAACCTTTGGAGACCAATGGGATCCTGAATCGCAAACCTTTCAAAACCCTACAGGTGAGCCTGCGACTGGTGAAAGTAAAACATTTTTTGATATCTCTTTTGGAGGAGTATTATATTCAGACAAGTTTTGGTTTGGCTATTCAGTATTTCATTTAAACGAGCCTAATCAATCTATATTAGGAGATGAGAGTAGATTGCCGATGAAACACTCCTTTCATGCGGGCTATAAAATTCCAATTGGTATGAATTATGGCAGAAAGGGATATACCAAAGATGGTGATGAACGAAGTATTACACCTACTGCACAATATAAAATGCAGGGTGGTTTCAATCAATTAGATTTAGGTATTTATAGCACTTTGGAGCCAATGGTAGTAGGATTATGGTATCGTGGTATTCCTTTTGATGCACCAAATAACTTTACTGGATCAGAATCGATCGTCCTTTTACTAGGTTACTCTTATGAAAGAATTTCTGTGGGATATAGCTTTGATTACACTATTTCAGACCTTGGTATAAGAAGTGGTGGTGCGCATGAAATTTCAATTTCCTATGTGCTTTCACTTACAGATCCGAGAAGACCACCTGCCGATAAATTAAGAATACCTTGTCCTAAATTTTAAATTTAATGCAACTTACACCTGATCAGATATTTTCCATAGTACTATGGATTGTGGTCATAGAATATATCCTTACCACTTATGTAGATTATCTAAACCTTAAAGGTAAAAAACGCGAAATACCTGATGGGTTAAAAGGAGTTTTTAAAGAGGAGGAATATAAAAAATCTCTCGACTATCAGAAAGATAATATTTATTTCGGGCTTTTTAGCGGTGTTTTTAGTCTAGCTATAATTCTACTAATCTTACTTTTCGGATGGTTTGGCGAGTTAGATAATTTAGTAAGAATGAGATTTGACACGCTTATAACTCAAACGTTAGCCTTCTTTGGAATTATTTTTATCATCAATGATATTTTTAATACACCCTTTCAATGGTATGCAACATTTAAAATTGAGGAAAAATATGGTTTTAATAAATCAACACCAACTATTTTTTGGCAAGATAAATTAAAAGGATATCTATTGACTGCATTAATTGGAGGGATATTACTAAGTGTTTTGATTTTTCTCATTGGTTATTTAGGCTCGGATTTTTGGTGGATATTTTGGTTGGTAATGACTGTGTTTATCGTAGGGGCTAATTTCTTTTATACGAGTTTGATCTTACCTATTTTCAATAAGTTAACGCCTTTAAGTGATGGAGATTTAAGAAAGGAAATTTTGGCTTACGGAACTAAAGTTGATTTCCCTATAGAAAATATTTATGTGATAGATGGCTCGAAAAGATCTATGAAAGCCAATGCCTTTTTTTCAGGTTTTGGGAAAAGGAAAAAAATAGTGCTTTACGATACGTTGATTGAAAAACACACTAATGAAGAACTAGTGGCTATTTTGGCCCATGAAGTTGGTCATTATAAAAAGAAGCATACAATTTCCGGACTTATAAGTAGTGTTTTACAAATAGGTTTTATGTTGTGGATTATGTCATTAATGATTTTCAGTTCCGAATTAAGCTATGCTTTAGGTGCGGAAAGACTCAGTTTTGGAGTAAATTTGATAGCTTTCGGAATTATATACGCACCCATTAGTATGATAACAGGTATGTTTTCTAATTATATTAGTCGAAAACATGAATTTGAAGCAGATAAATTTGCCTCTAATACTTACAGTGGAGTTGCTTTACAAAAAGCCCTTAAAAAGCTTTCTGTTGATAGTTTGAGTAATATTAATCCTCATAAATTGTACGTTTTCATGCATTACTCACATCCTCCTTTACTTCAAAGGCTGCAAGCTATCGAAAGAAGCAAATAATATTTTCAGTTTTTTTATATAATTGCTATATCTTTATGTTTGATAAATATCATACTGAGTGTGAATTATATAATTTATTTTTATATTAGAATTACTATCAGTTAACAGGCGGCTCAATAAATACTTATTGGGTCATAATAAAATTTGATAAAATTATGAGAAATACATTTCTTTTTTCATTACTATTTTTCTTTTCGTTTACAACTTTGGCACAGGATTCAAAAGTAAATGACCTGGTGTACCGTGGTGAAAACTTATTTAAAATAAAGAATTATTCAGGTGCTATTGAATCACTTGAAAAAGCGCTTGAAGCTGGTGCCTCAAGTCCGGGAGTTCACTACATGCTTGCTGTAAGTTATATGGAGCAAAGCAATACCTCCGAACAATTAAAAGCTTTGAAAAGTATTGCCATTATTGAAAAAGCCGGTTTTCCTGAAAACTTACCTAAAGATTCCTACTATTATGCAGCAAAAGCTTTTCATAAAAATTTAGAGCTAGAAAAAGCACTTAAATATTATGATGAATACCTGAGGACTATCAGTAAGACTGATAATAAACTTTTAGATGAAGTGAGTCTGGAAAAGCGTAAAGCCGGTAATGCAATGAGAATGATTGGCGAGAAAAAGGATATTAATATTGTGAGAATGGCTCCTCCTATCAATACAGAGTTCACAGAATACAACCCTGTAGTGTCCGCTGATCAGGGAGTGATGGCTTTTACCTCTCTAAGGCCGAATGCCAGAACCGGAAGAGCAATTGAAGAAATATATATTACTTTTCGAAAGGAAGGTAACTGGGGAGAGCCTAAAAAAATTGAAATCAGTACAAATGATAATGTTGGTACAGCTGGCATTTCACCTGACGGACAGCAAATGTTGGTTTTTATAGGTTCAGGTAATAAAGGAAATATCTTTTTAATGAGTAAAGATGGGGATAAATGGAATCAACCAGCATCTATCCAGGGGCTTAACTCTAATAGTTTAGAAAGTACTGCTTCAATTACACCCGACGGTAAGAAAATTTATTTTGCCAGTAACAGACCGGGTGGTTTTGGTGGTATGGATATATATGTAGCTGAAAAATTAGCTAGCGGAAATTGGGGCAATATTCAAAATCTTGGCTCCGAGATCAACACCAAATATGATGAGGATGCACCATTTATTCATCCTGATATGAAAACTTTATATTTTACCTCTAATGGTGATGCCTCAATGGGAGGGAGAGATATATTTAAGTCTGTTAAGACAAAAGGTAAATGGGGAGCTCCGGAAAATATGGGTTACCCTATTAACACGCCAGTGGATGACAATTATTTCACCTTAACAGCTGATGGTAGTAAAGGTTTTTTCTCATCTGATAGGCAAGGCGGTTATGGCGGCCAGGATATTTATACTTTTGACATGCCTGAGCAATATGCCAATATTCCACTAACCATGTTAAAGGGTAAAATTACCGCAGGTGATGACAATAAACCTGTGCCAACTAAGATCAAATTAGTGGATAATGAAAATAATACAAAGGTTGATTATGTATATGACCCTGATCCTAATACAGGTAATTATTTAATCATCTTACCTCCCGGTAAAAACTACGATTTGATTATTGAATCAGAAGGATATTTACCTTATACATTGAATATCAATGTGCCTAATCAAAATTATTTTTATGAGCTATATCAGAAAATTAATTTAAATCTAATTAAACAATTTGATGTAGTAGTAGGGCAAGAAGTAACTATAAATAATGCCTTTTTCGACACCCAACAAGAAGGTGTATATTCGCCAAGGCAAGCCAACGAAGCGATGCTTATCGAAAATGATAGTCTGGATGTTTATGATATGATGGATGCGGTAATTGCATCTGAGGATACAGCAGCTTTTAATTATTTGATGGAACTGATGTATACTGTGAATCCTATTGACGATGTTGATTTTGAAGCCATTTCAGATGAAATGGAAATAGCAACACGTACTTACTACTATGACGAGAGTGATACAACCACCCTGCAAAGTAGAGTAGTGGAGGGTGAAACTATTTATTCTTTACCTACCATGTTTGTTACTGAAGAAGCAAAGAAACAAAAACAAGAAAAAACCAAGGCAGTAGCTTCCAATTATGATAAAACCTTATTAGAAACTGTTTATAAAGTATATTTTGACGTGGGAAAAGCTTCCTATGCAGATAATTATAACGAAGAGCTGCAAAAAATATATGGATTCTTAAAAGAAAATGATCAATTAGGAATTCAAATATCTGGATATGCTTCGGCTGAGGGTGATCCTGCACTCAATAGAAAATTATCTAATCAGAGAGCTATTGAAGTAGTGAATTTTTTCAATTACAAAGGAGTAGTAAGAAGAAGAATTATTGCAAAAGGTTATGGAGCTACTCAATCAGATTCTAAAAACCCTGAAGAAAATAGAAGGGTAGAGGTGCAAATAGTTGATTTGAATAATCTTAAAAGGTAATTTACCAGATATAAATACAATAAAAAAGGGTCGTAATTTTTAAAAATTACGACCCTTTTTTATTGGTATAAATTAGTAGAAATTAAACTATTACCTGATCTCTTTCTTTTATTTGGCTCATTAATTGTTTAGGCAAGTGGATATTTTCAAGCACTTTCATTTCTAACATTTCTGCCCATGCTTTCATATAATTCACCACATCTTGTTTCTTATTGTGTGATAAACTTTTGCCTATCTCACCCATAAATAATCGTACTTCGTGGTTTTTGAGCCTTTCCAACTCAACCATATCCTTGCGGTCCAAGCCAGACTCCATCATAGTGGAAATAATTTCATCCATTGGCATTTGGCTGGTGCTGCAATAATCCTGCACTTGATCAGTCCAATCACCGGATTTACGCATAGCATATTCGTGAATTTCACGTTTAGTAAATGGTGTTAATTCTTGTGCTAAATGTCCACAATTACACCCGCCCATGTGCCCCCACTGATAATCGGAGCCATTTTCTATTTTATTAGCTGCTTTCCTTATTGCATTTATTAATTTAAAATTTGCTCTTGCCATATTCTAAATATTTAATTCGTTTTTATAACCTTTAAGTATTAAATAAAGTTTTGGATTTTAGGGGTTTTAATTGAAGTCAAACCCTCAAAGTATGATTAAAAAACTATTATTTACAGCATTTATTAAAGAAGGTAGGCATTTTTGATGAAAGCTTCTTATTTTTGTCATAACTTTTCAAAATACATACAGTTAAACTAAAACAATAAGCAAAAATAGATTATGGCATTTAATTTTTTCAAAAAGAAGGATAAATCAGAAGAAAAAGCACCTGTGAAAAATGACAGGTATAAATCATTAACTGTTCGAGAGGTAATCAATGAAGCAAAAGATGCTATTGTTATTGTGTTTGAACAGCCAGAATGGGAGTTTAAATACACCGCAGGCCAATTCTTAACTCTAATTACAGATATTGAGGGTGAAAGTGTAAGGAGAGCTTATTCATTGTGTACCTCGCCTTTGGTAGATGAATATCCTGCTGTTACAGTCAAAAGAGTGGAAAATGGAAGGATGTCAAACCATTTAAATGACAACATAAAGGCAGGTGAAGTAATGAAGGTGTTGGAGCCAATGGGTAATTTTACTACCGAGGTTAAAGCAGAGAAAAAAAGACATTTGATCATGTTTGCAGGAGGGAGTGGTATTACACCAATGATGGGGATTTCTAAATCTATTTTACATGCTGAACCAGATAGCATTATTTCATTAATTTACGCCAATAGGAATCAGGAATCAATCATTTTCAAAAAAGCATTTGATGGGTTGGAAGATACTTATGAAGGAAGAATGCATGTGATTCATATCTTAGATAACGCGCCTCTGAACTGGCAAGGCGAATCAGGCTTACTCAATGAAGAGATGCTAAAGAAAATAATAGATAGAATTCCTGATTGGGGTAATGAAAATACACAATATTTAATGTGTGGACCTGAAGGGATGATGAAAAATGTTGAAATGTATCTTGATACTTTTGGTATTGATAAATCGAATGTTTTCAAAGAAAGCTTTGTACAAGGTACCATTGATAAAGCGGAGAAAGGTTCCAAAGATGAAGGGCAAAAGCAAGATTATGAAGTAACCATATTATTTGATGGGGAGGAGCATAAATTTGAAGTGCCAAAGGATAAGACAATTCTAGAAACTGCATTGGGTTTAGACATTGATTTACCATTCTCTTGCCAAAGTGGTTTATGTACTGCTTGTAGAGGGAAACTACTCTCCGGGAGTGTGCATATGGATGAAGATGAAGGGTTATCTGATGCTGAAAAAGCAGAAGGTTATGTATTAAACTGTGTGGGTCATCCTACATCTTCTGATGTGAAAATACAAATAGGCTAAACCTTAACACATAAAAATAGTAATAAGAAAGAGGTCTTGTACCTCTTTTTTTGTGCACAATAAAGTTATAATATGGAACTTACAATAAATAAAAGAATATTCTTACCCGAAGATTTCAAAGTGACTGATTGGGAAGGTCTTAAGCCGTATTTTGATCAGCTCTTGAATACTAATATAACTTCAGCAGCGGAGCTAAAACAATGGTTTCACCAAATGAGCGAATTAGAGGCAGTAGTATCGGAGGATATGGCATGGCGCTATATTAAAATGACTTGTGATACTTCAGATAAGAGTTTGTCGGATTCTTATGAATACTTCGTACGAGAAATTCAGCCTCATATAGCTCCTTATTCGGATAAATTAAACAAAAAAGCTTTAGCCTCACCTTTTACTGATGCATTAAAGAAGGAGGAAGGTTTTGGAATTATGATCCGTGAAATGGAGAAAGATGTTAAAATCTTTAGAGTAGAAAACATTCCATTAGAAACAGAGATTTCCAGCCTATCACAGAAATTCGGTAGCATTTCGGGGGCTATGTCTGTTGACTATGAAGGGCAGGAGCTTACATTGCAGCAAGCAGCTGTTAAATTGCAATCTACCGACAGAAAACTAAGAGAGGAGATTTATCATAAAATATCCAACAGAAGACTAGAAGATAAAGATGCTTTAGATGATTTATTTAATCAACTGATCCAGCTCAGAACAGAATTAGCTCAAAATGCAGGGTTTAAGAATTTCCGCGATTATATGTTTACCGCTATGGGCAGGTTTGATTATGAGCCGAACGATTGTTTTGAGTTTCATCAATCAGTAAAATCTGAGGTAGTGCCTCTTTTAGATGATATTGCCAAAGAAAGAAAAGCTAAATTAGGTGTAGATACCCTTAGTCCTTGGGATAAGGCAGTTGATATTTCCGGTAAAGAAGCTTTAACCCCTTTTAAAGGAGCCAAAGACCTAACAGAAAAAACGATTAAATGCTTTTCTCAATTAGATCCTTTTCTGGGCGACTGCCTAAAGAAAATGGATGAAATGGGACATTTAGATCTTGAATCTAGGAAAGGCAAGTCACCTGGAGGTTATAATTACCCATTATCAGAGACAGGTGTTCCATTCATTTTCATGAATGCCACTTCTACTTTAAGAGATATGGTGACGCTTTTACACGAAGGAGGTCATGCGGTTCATTCCTTCCTGATGAATGATTTAGAATTGAATGATTTTAAAAACACACCTTCAGAAATAGCTGAGCTAGCATCTATGAGTATGGAATTAATCACCCTTGATTATTGGAATATATTTTTTGATAACGAGGAAGATTTAAAACGAGCCAAAAAAGAACATCTGGAGCAAATTATTGAAACACTTCCCTGGGTGGCTACTATCGATAAGTATCAGCATTGGATATATGAAAATCCAGGTCATACGGTAGAGGAAAGAACAGAAAAATGGAATCAGATATTTGATGATTTTTCTGATACCATTACTGATTGGAGCGGATTAGAAATGAATAAGAGTAAGATGTGGCAAAAGCAGCTGCACTTATTTGAAGTACCTTTTTATTATATAGAATATGGTATGGCTCAATTAGGCGCTATAGCAGTATGGAGAAATTATAAAAAAGATCCGAAAGCAGGTTTAGCTTCCTATATGAATGCTTTAAAATTAGGCTACACACAGTCCATTCCAGAGATTTATGAAGCAGCTAATATTAAGTTTGATTTCAGTACAGAAAACATAAAAACACTCATGAGGTTTGTGAAAGAAGAATTGGATAAAATTTAACAGGTGAATTCCGGGCTGTTTAAGAAAAAAATCCTGATCAATTCCATTTGGTCAGGATTTTTTTTGCCTTTGAAAAAACAGCAGATGTATTCTGTCTAATTTATTAATAGAAAATAGCTGTACTAATTGAACAAAGAAATAACAAGTAGCAAAACATAGGTAAAATTGCTTACAAAAATACGTATTTCACCTATTTCACAATATGCTTTATTTTATTATTTTTATAATAAAAAAACCATGAATAATTCTACAGAAGGAGTAACCTTATCATCGGCATTTGTTAAAGATGTTATTGATTTATATGAAGGTAAAGAATCTTTTCAAAAGGAACTAAAAAAAATGGCGGAAGGCCTTGATTTAAGTAGTGCTATGAAATTTGTTCCTATGCATATTTATAACGATATGTGTAATTGGATTGAAGAACAAATTGGTCAGGCTAATACCAGGAGATTAGGAAGAAAAATAGGTGCAACAGCCTATCAAGGAATGTTGGCTAACGGATTTATTTCCAGCACCGCTACACCCTCACAGGTGATGAGTGGACTAGCTAAAGTTGCTTCAGTAATGATAAAGGATCCGGAAAAAAGAGGCTGGGAAATTTTGGAAGACAAACCTAAATACATCATTATGAGAAGAACACAAACCTTTAATAGCACGCTACAATTTGG
>JBBSPJ010000187.1:0-8864 GCA_038258905.1 Cytophagales bacterium | reverse complement strand
GAAAAGTTCTACTATGAGTACAAGAAACCCTTCAAATTCTTAAAAATTAAGGGTAAATCTCTTGCAATGCTCCTTTTAATTGAGGGTATTTAAAAACATATCCTGAGCTTAAAAGCTTTTGTGCAGATACCTTATTTCCACCTAATACCATTGCGGCCATTTCCCCTAAGATTAATTTCATAGCAAAAGGTGGCACATTAGGTAGCCATAATGGTTTATCTAATTGTTTAGCTACAGCTTTTGTCATTTCTTTATTTGTCACAGGATTGGGAGCTACCCCATTATAGGTGCCCACTAAATCATTCTTGATGATATGCAGAAAAATATTACATAAATCATGGATATGAATCCAACTCATGATTTGCTTCCCTGAACCCAAAGCTGCTCCTGCGCCTAGCTTAATGGGTTGTGCTAATTGCGGTAAGGCACCTCCTTTCTCGGTTAATACAACGCCTATTCTTACTTTGCTGGTTTTAATACCATCCTTTTCAATGGTATTAGCAGACTCTTCCCACTTTTTAGTGACCTCTGCTAAAAAATCACTACCGGGATCAGAGTCCTCGGTTAACAATTGTTCACCTGTATCCATTCCATAATAACCTATGGCACTCGCACTAATAAAATGTTTGATTGATCCACTGGCAATAGCCTTTTTTAGTAAATGGGTAGGTTCAGTCCGACTTTCTAAAATTATCTTTTTCCGCTCATCTGACCATTTTTTATCCGCTACCCCAGCTCCAGCTAAATGAATGATAACATCTGCAAATTCAATAGCTTTTGAATCTATTTCCTCTTTTTGAATATCCCACTCAAATTGTTTATACGGAAAATTCAACTCTTTCTTACGTGTTAAATGAGCAATTTCGTACCCTTTATCGGTTAGCAACGAAGATAACTCCATTCCAATTAAACCTGAACCGCCTGTAATTAATATTTTTTGAGACATATTTTTTATACTAAATCTTATTCTCTCTAACTTAAAAAATGTTTTAAAGTTGGCATTTAGTACATATACCTCTCACCTTAAATCGTGCATTTTGAATAGTTAACAGCCCATTGAGTCTATTTTAAACTATATTTGCCAACAATTAGGCATAATTGTTGCCTTGAAATTATTTCACTTAAACAGTTTAATGAAAGTTAGCTTTTATCTCATTTATACTTTCTCAATTTTGTTAATGGGCCATTCACTCATTGCTCAAAGCACAATAACAGAAAGCACTCATAAATTATCCGGAGCCGAAGTTATGGGCTATGAAATTGAAATACCCTTTAATAAAAGCCATACTGAAATTGCCTGGAACAGCTATAGCAAATCTTTTGGGAAAGCAGATATTATGCAGCTACACCTGACTTATGAAACCGTATTTAATCCTTCTATTTACAATCAGAAAACTTTAATTTTTGTTGCCATAAATGGAGATGGAGAAACTTGCAAAATTTGGGCTGGAATAGATGCTCAAGGCATTCCTAAAGATATTTACCCCAATTTAAAGGTTGCCTTGAAAGATTATTTGTATGATTTTTACCTTAAAATCAGGCTGGATGCCGCTCAAAAGCAAATAGATGATTCTGAAAAAGTAGCTTCTCTAATGAGCAAATCTTTTGAGGATTTAAAAAGAGAAGAGCGAAAAAATCTTAGAAATCAGGAAAAAAATCAACTCAAAATAGAGAAATATGAGAAAGAGCTCATCCAAATGAGACAAGATTCAGTTAATTATATAAGTACCTTAGAAATACTTGATGCAAAACAAAATTCCGTGAATTTGGAGATCGAGAAAATAAAAAAACTGGTAGCTACTTATAAAGATAGATTGAAGGAGATTAAATGAGTGATTTAACATTTTGGATTTGATTAATTTCCCTACACCGTTTCCCATGGACTTTGGCTCACAGGACATCTCTTGAAATGGCTGCATCACAAGATTTTGTCATCATTTTTGCCTTCCTTCGGAGCAAAAATGTCGCCAAAATCTTTCTAACCTGGGACTTTTTAGCCTAGGGCTGACACCCTAGGCTAAAAGATTTCGCCCACTTTGGGGCTTGGGATTGTACAATCATTTTGAGTTTTTCTACTCCTACTCAAAGCAATATAACATTGGAGGTGGTTCGAAAACAGTTTTGTCCCTTTGGGAAGCTTGCCAGCCTATGGCAGAAAGCTACCAGAAGTATACATATTTAGGGATTTTTACGATGTAATATAATTTACTATAACAATACCACATCTTTTATCACTTTTTTACCCAAGGCCTCCTCAAAAAGTGTCATAATCCTTTCTTTGTTCATCATAAGCTCCTGTTTCAAAGGACTCGACTCTACATTGATAAACAACTTATCATCCTTCATAAAAATACCTTTGGTACGGCTGGCAATGGTATTGCCCATCAATTTAGGCCATAGATTTATCACTGTAGTTTGATCAAATTTCTTATTGAGGTGATAAGCCTCAATCATGTCTTTAATTACATCGCCCAAAGGTGTTGCCTCCGACTTTCTAACACTGGCTGCATGTGGCTTTTTCTTATATGGCTTCATCATTCATAATTTTATTGTCTTCATCACGCAACTGGATGTATTTCTTTTCGATATCCAAAGCATCCAGGTAATTCTTAGTACGTTCCGGCCTGGCATCTGTTAAAAATATCTGTCCAAACCTGCCATCTGCCATCATTTTTAAAAGGTAAGCTATTCTTTTATCATCCAGCTTATCAAAAATATCATCAAGCAAAAGTAAGGGTTTTTGAGATTTAGCTAAATATAACAATTCAAATTGGGCTAACTTCAAAGCTATCACAAAAGATTTTTGCTGACCTTGCGAACCGAATTTTTTGAGCGGATAATCATCAATCATAAATGAAAAATCATCTCGATGAGCACCTATAGTTGTTCTCCCTTGTTGAAAATCTTTTTGGCGTCTGGCTTTAAATTCTCCCTCAAAATTTCCCTCCACCGTAGTTTGGTAAATAATATCTACCAGCTCTCTGCCATCAGCCAAATCCTCATAAAATTTTTGAAAAATTGGGAGAAACTGTACCATTAATGCCTGCCTGGCTTTTGCAATTTCCCCTGCCAATGGTATCATAAGTTCATCGTAAGGCTCAATTTGGCTGGCATCGAATCTGTTGCGCTCAGCTAAACTTTTTAATAAGGCATTTCTCTGTTTTAGAAGATGATTGTATTTTACCAATACCTGCAAATATTTTTGATCGATCTGGCAGAGCAAATTATCAAAGAATTTCCTGCGCATCTCAGAAGCCTCCCTTACAATATCAGTATCTTGAGGCACAATTAGCACCAAAGGAAGTTTTCCGATGTGCTCGCTAAGCTTATCATATTCTTTTCCAGCCCAGCGCACCATCTTCTTCTCCCCTAGTTTTACAGCACATAGCATTTCAAAGGTTTTATCATCTTCCTGAAATTGGGCTATTATGGAAAAAAAGGACTCCTCATGCAAAATATTTTCTTTATCGATGGCATTAAAGGCACTTTTGGTAAAAGCCAGATAATGGATAGCATCTAAAATATTAGTTTTTCCTACTCCATTTTTCCCTAACAAGCAATTTATACCCCCCACAAACTCAAAATTTGCCTTTGAATAATTTTTGAATTGAATAAGACGGATATTTTGGAGCTTCATTCTTCTTAGTTGCAGGTTTTTTCGTTATTTTCGCGTACCGGCTTTTGGAATTGCAAAGTTATGCTTTTCCTTTGGCATGGTAGAAAGAAAGACTAAAAGAAAAAAATATTAATATGGCTACAAAGAAAACAAAAGCTGCCAGCAAAAAAAGTTTCGATAAAGAAACCTACATGACATGGTTTGAGAAGATGTTGTTAATGAGAAGGTTTGAGGAGAAAGCCGGCCAGTTATACGGACAACAAAAAATAAAAGGATTTTGCCATCTCTATATAGGACAGGAAGCCTGTGTAGCCGGTGCTGTAAGTGCCTTAAAAGAAGGTGATAAATATGTTACGGCCTATAGAGATCATGCCCACCCCATTGGTTTAGGCACTGATCCTAAAAAAGTAATGGCTGAACTATATGGCAAAGCTACCGGTGTTTCCAAAGGTAAAGGGGGTTCTATGCACATGTTTGATAAAGAACATCACTTTTTTGGTGGCCATGGAATTGTAGGTGGTCAAATACCCTTAGGTGCCGGAATTGGTTTTGCAGAAATGTACAAAGGCACTGACAATTTATGTATTTGCTATATGGGTGATGGGGCTGTAAGACAAGGTGCCTTTCACGAAGCATTAAATATGGCTATGCACTTCAAAATTCCTGTGATTTTTGCTATCGAAAATAATGGTTACGCCATGGGTACTGCCGTTAAAAGAGTATCTAATGTAACAGAACTTTACACTTTAGGAGAGGCTTATGATATGCCATCTAAAGCGGTAGATGCCATGAATGTGGAAGAAGTACACAATGCAGTGGAAGAAGCAGCTGAAAGAGCACGTAAAGGAGATGGCCCAACTTTATTAGAGTTTAGAACATATCGTTATAAAGGACACTCTATGTCGGATCCTGCTAAATACCGAACTAAGGAAGAATTAGAAGAGTACAAAGGAAAAGACCCAATAGAACAAGTTAGAGCTACTATTCTGGATAAGAAGTATGCTACCGAAAAAGAATTAGATGCATTAGACAAAAAAATAAAAGAGCAGGTAAAAGAAGCAGTGGACTTCTCTGAAGAATCAGATTGGCCATCGGTTGACGAGGTGTATAAAGATGTTTATGCCGAAGATTATCCATTTATAGTGGACTAATCACAATAACCTCAACACATAAATCCACTCCTTTCTCATTAGTAGCACTTTAGAGGAAAGAATAAATAGGAATTATATGAGGGTATTGGGTTTTAATTCACATTTTTTTATAGCTTTGCGGTCTTAAATAATTTACAATGGCAAAAAAGAAAGGAAAGGAAAAGGGAACAGAGTTTTATGAAAATCCTGAAGTACTTGCTCAACAGCTCTCAAAAACAGAGCAGTTTATAGAAAACAACAAAAAAATTGTATTGGGTGTTGGTGGAATTATTGCACTCATCATAGTAGCATTTTTTGGTTACAGATACTATTTAGATAACCAAAATGAGGCCGCTCAAAAGGAGATGTTTCAGGCTGTTTACTGGCTTGAAAATGGCGAATTAGATCTGGCCTTACAAGGCGATGGTAATAATCTGGGTTTTTTAGATATTCTTGATGATTATTCAGCTACTAAAGCTGGTAATCTGTCTCATTTTTATTTAGGCAATATCTATTTACTGCAAGGCGAATACGAAAATGCTATAGAACATTTAGAAGATTTTAGTTCTGATGATCTTTTGATTCAGCCAAGAGCTTATTCTTTAATGGGTGATGCCTATATGCAATTAGGTAATTATACTAAAGCCGCTAATCAATATGGAAAAGCAGCTTCTACTAATAGTACTAAGGAATTTAGTCCATTGTATTTACTCAAACAGGGTTTAGCATATGAAAAAGCTAGTGATGCTGAAAACGCTATAAAGAGTTATAAACAGATAGTTGATAACTATAGCGAATCGAAGGAAGTACCTGATGCTGAGAAATACCTATCCTTATTGGAAGCTAAACAATAAAATAAAAAGTTTAAATATTTAAAAGGGGTAGGTTGAAATAACTTATCCCTTTTTTTATGCATTTGAATAAATTATAAGATTATAATCAATAATAATTATGGCATCGAATCTAAAAAACTTAAGTAACCACTCTGCCAAAAACATAGCCAATATGGCTAAGAAAAAATTCGCAATCATTGTTTCCGAGTGGAATGAAGAAGTAACCGAATCGCTTTATAATGGAGCTTATGAAAGCTTATTGGAAAATGGTGTGAAAAAAGAAAACATCCTAAAGCATTATGTGCCGGGTAGCTTTGAGCTAAGTTTAGCGGCTCAATGGTTGGCAGAAAAAAAAGATATTGATGCGGTAATTTGTCTGGGTTGCGTAATTCAGGGTGAAACCAAGCATTTCGATTTTATTTGCGATGCAGTAGCCCATGGCATCACCAATGTTTCTTTAAAATATAACAAACCTGTAATTTTTGGTGTTTTAACGCCCAATACACAACAGCAAGCTTTAGATCGTGCTGGTGGAAAACACGGTAATAAAGGAGATGAAGCCGCAATTACAGCCATTAAAATGTTAGGATTAGCAACGCAATTATGATTATATTAAAATTTGGAGGCACCTCAGTAGGCACACCTGAGGGCATGAATCAGATTCGTGAGATTATAACTCAGGATAACAATAAAAAATTAGTAGTACTCTCTGCTTTAAGTGGAGTAACCAATAGCCTGGTAGAGATTGGTGAACGACTACGAAGAAACGATATTGAAGCCGCTAAAAGAGTAGTGAATAAGCTAGCAGATAAATATGCCGGGTTTATTGATCAGTTGTTTCAATCAGATGCTTTTAAAAAGAAAGCTACTTTGGCTATTGAGGAAAGTCAGGGCTTTTTAAGTCGGTGCCTACAGGAAAAGTTTACCAACTTAATGGATAAAGAGCTATTGGCACAGGGGGAATTGATGTCCACCCAACTCTTTAACTTGCACCTACAAGAGCATCAATTGAAAAGTGCCCTCATTAATGCCTTGGACTTTGTAAGAACAGATGCTTTCGGAGAGCCTGATGAAGCTTTTATCAGCAAAGAGTTATCTGATATTTTAGTAAAACAGCCTGCTGAAACTGCATTAATTATCACCCAAGGTTATATTTGCAGAAACTTCGAAGGAAATATCGATAATTTACAACGTGGGGGAAGTGATTATACCGCATCCTTAGTAGGTGCCGCATTGCATGCCGATGAAATCCAGATTTGGACGGATATTGATGGAATGCATAATAACGATCCGCGCATTGTGGATAATACTTTTAGCATTCCTAAGCTCTCCTTCGATGAGGCTGCAGAGTTAGCTTATTTTGGTGCGAAAATTTTGCACCCATCATGCATTAGACCTGCACAGCGTAGAAATATTCCAGTGAGGCTGAAAAACACCATGAAACCTGATGCCGCTGGTACTTTAATTGATAAAAAAGATGATATTGGAGAGGGCATTAAAGCCATAGCTGCCAAAGATGGCATAGTAGCCATAAAAGTGAAATCACTGAGAATGCTGATGGCTTATGGTTTTCTACGCAGAGTCTTTGAGATTTTCGAGAAGTATAAAACGCCTATTGATGTAATTACCACTTCTGAAGTAGCCATTTCTGTTACTATTGATAATGTGTATTATTTGGATAGTATTATAAGCGAGCTACGACCTTTTGGAGAGGTTGAAGTAGACAAAGAGCAAAGTATTATATGCATTGTAGGTAATTTAGTAGCAGAAAAGCCAGGATTGGTAAGCAAAATATTTGCCGCATTGGAAGATGTACCGGTAAGGATGATTTCTTACGGTGGCAGTCGACATAATATCTCTGTGGTAGTGGATTCACAGTATAAAAAAGATGCTTTGAAGAAGTTGAATGATGGGGTTTTTAAAAGAAAATAGGTTTTTAGGTTATAGGTTGTAGGTTTTACTTTATAAGTATTGAGTTTTGTTACCAAAAATTGTACTTATGCAACTTTTGAATAAGTCTCAATTAATTTAATTTCTTATTATTTGATAGACTAGCCAACCCGAATAACTCTTGTAAAAATTTCCAAAAACCGAGAAATGATTCTCGGTTTTTTTATACCCCCCGATGAACAACACTTTAAATAATTAGGGATTTATGTTCAGCATCTGAATATTTTTAATTTGATTCGGTTTAAAGCTATCGCACTTTAATAAAAGCCCTTTTTTCTTTTTTATCGCTGACTTTCAGCATATTACTCATGTAGTATTGCTTACGGTAATTGTATAATAAATTCTTTTTCTTAACTTTACCGTGTATATTAAAGGAAAATTATCCCCATGAAGAAGTCATTAATCTTACTTATCGTTTTTATTGTAGAATCTAGCACAAACCTTAAATCCCAAAATCAATTTAACTTCGGTATCAAAGGTGGCATGTATAACTATGAGTTAACCGGGATAGAAAGCGGCCGATATAATGATATGGATGTGAAGATAAGTACCAATTATAACCCTAATTTATTTGGTCCCACTTATCCTCATTTCGGATTATTTGCTGAATTACCTATCACTAATCTTAATTTTTTAAGTCTGAATTTTGATTTAGGTCATATGAACAGGTTTCTTTTTATAACACCTACAGACTATAATCCTCCAACAGGCTTTGGATCGCAATCTGGGATATTTACAGCACGATATAATACTTTTATGTTTTCTATCTTACCTTCATTACATTTCAAAAGGGAAGTGAGTTGGAGAATTTTTGCAGGTTATGAAGCGCATTATTTTGCGCAAAAAAATAAAACAATTGATGGCGGTAATTCTGAGGCTTACAATGAATGGGCTGATGACAATCAGAGAAGAATCGATGTGGCTAATAGGTTTATGGAAGTGAATCCACATGTTCCTTTTGTACATCATTTTGCAGCAGGTATAGAAGCCAGGTATTGGCATATAGGTTTGGAAATGAAATATTTAGTAGGCTTAAATTCACCATTAAGAAACGTGCCCTTCAATGAAGATTACACATATATCTATTTTTCTGAAACAAAAAGTATATGGTATACATTAAAGATTTATTTTAAGAATGTGAACAGGTAATTCACATTTTGCATCCTTGCAAACCCGTGGAGCAATTCACGGGTTTTTTTATGCCCTAAATTATCCTCTCTTTTTAACAAAAACACCTCTAAATACCTCTTTTCGCTATATTATCATCTTATTACATGACTTACATCATGGTTTAGGGCACTTTTATGAATGACCTTTACATCATAATAAAAGCAG
>JBBSPJ010000186.1:0-8866 GCA_038258905.1 Cytophagales bacterium | reverse complement strand
TCATCAAATCAGTTTTGAACCCTCACTACCTCAGGCATTAGAAAACACTGCGAAAAACACCCAAACATGGATGGAAGATTCCATAAAAGCAGCAGTAGAGTTCGAAGATCCTTTTTGGAGAGAAGATAATCAAGCAGCTACCATCATGAGCAATTTTGGCCCTTTTATTGAATGTTACGACCATTCTAACCAGCAAGAAAACAAATTTGCTTTATGCGGATTTTTGAATCCGGAACTCAAAACTTCGGAAAAGGGCGAGAGGGAAAAAATAGTGCTTCAACAATTATCTGGTATTCTTGGCGAAAGAGCACTAAATGCTGTAAGCTATCATGAATACCTATGGTCGGAAGATGATTATGTGAAATGGCCTAAAGACATTCTTATGCAGCCTCATCAAAACAACGGAGATCCAATTTTCAGAGAGTTATTTCTGGATAATCAGATTATAATTTCGAGTTCAGAGAGTGCCACAACTTTTCCGGGTTATATGGATGGTGCGGTAGAAGCAGGAGAAAATGCTTTTAAGATGGTATCTCATAAAATTTAAGTCGGTTAAAATCAATAAATAAGCTGATATCTATCATAATTTTCCTTACGGTAGGCAATTAAATTAGCATCCATAAAAAAGCGCATGACAGATTTAGAAATAGCCAATAAATGCCAATTACAACCTATCCAGCTGGTTGCTGAAAAACTGGGTATAGATACTGAACATATTGAAATGTACGGCAAGTATAAAGCTAAATTACCCCTCGATATAATAGTTGAAAAGCAGATTGATCAAAGCAATTTGATTCTTGTTTCAGCTATTTCTCCCACTCCCGGCGGTGAAGGCAAAACTACCATGTCTATAGGTCTCTCAGAAGCATTAAATCAGCTGGGAAAGAAGACTGTAGTAGTATTGCGAGAACCCTCGCTTGGCCCTGTTTTTGGATTGAAAGGGGGAGCTACGGGTGGTGGTGCTTCACAGGTGCTTCCTATGGAGGATATTAACCTCCACTTTACAGGTGACTTTTCAGCTATAGAAAAAGCTAATAATTTATTAGCTGCTATCATCGACAACAATCTTCAAAGCAAGAGTAATTCGCTAGGAATTGATGCCCGTACCGTTGCCTGGAAGCGCGTGATGGATCTCAACGACCGAGCATTAAGGAGTATTGTGATAGGGTTAGGCGGTACTGGCTCCGGGATTCCACGAGAAACTGGTTTTGACATCACCGCCGCATCAGAAATTATGGCGATCCTCTGCCTCGCCTCTGGCCTAATTGATTTAAAAAAGCGTCTGGGGAATATTTTTGTAGGCTATACTTTTGATAAAAAAGCAATTTATGCAAGAGACTTGAAGGCCGAAGGCGCTATGACTGCCTTACTAAAGGATGCGATCAAGCCTAATTTAGTTCAAACAATGGAAGGGAATCCTGCTATTATTCATGGCGGACCTTTCGCTAATATTGCACAAGGAACTAATTCTGTAATTGCGACTAAAATGGGGATGTCTCTATCAGAATATACCGTCACTGAAGCAGGCTTTGGTTTTGACTTAGGCGGTGAAAAATTCCTGAATATAAAGTGCCAAAGTGCCCATTTGAAACCGAAAGTAGTAGTACTTACTACCACTATTCGAGCGCTTAAATACCATGGTGGCACAGACCTGAAGGAATTGAAAGAAGAAAATCCTGTTGCATTGAAAAATGGACTTCCAAACCTGGAAAAACATATTGAAAATGTTATAAAATGTGGCCTTATCCCTATTATTGCCATTAATAAATTTATTACTGACACCGATGAAGAAATTCAAACCCTCTTAGAATTTGCGCGGTCAAAGAATATTCAAGCCGCAGTAGCTGAGGTGTGGGCAAAGGGAGGGAAAGGTGCTTTGGATCTGGCACAACTTGTAATCGACTCTGTAAATGCGAACATTTCTAATTTTAAACCTTTGTACAATTGGAATATAGCTGTGGAAGAAAAGATAGCCAAAATAGCCAAGGAAATATATGGAGCCACACGGGTGGAGTATGCAAGCAAGGCAATTGAAGATTTAAGACGAATTAAAAATTTAGGTCTGGAAAATCTTCCTATTTGCATGGCTAAAACTGAAAAATCACTATCGGATAATCCTAAGCTTTTGGGAAGGCCGGAAGGTTTTTCCCTCACGGTGCGAGAGATAGAAATCGCAGCCGGTGCAGGATTTATTATACCAATTACGGGAACTATCATGCGAATGCCCGGCTTACCCGCGCACCCTGCTTCAGAACAAATTGATGTGAATGAAGAGGGAAAAATTACCGGGCTTTTTTGAGAAATTTATATTGCTCCAAAGTAACAACTCTATCCCATGGTTCCTGTCTGGCGAACCATGGGATTTTTAATAGTAAAAGGGATTTAGCCTTATGCTCAAGATATACATCACTCAAAATTTTGCAATCATTTCCTAGCTTACAATATTGTGAAATCGGTGGCCATCATAGTAAAACCCAAATCCGCCTGGCACTCTTTGCAGCAAAGGCGGGGAGAACTTGGTCCAATTGACATCTTTCGACTAATTAATATTTAGCTTGATAAAATTCGAAGCCTCCCTTTTCTGCATTGAAGTTTAAAACGTACTTAAGCAAATAACATAGACATTTCATTTTATACCATTCTTGTAAAATATGACTATTCTGATGGCACAAATAGCTATATTTCAACTACAATCATTAAATCAGCAAACTTATGCGCAAAACTAAACTACTTTTACTGCTTTTATGCTTAAGCACATGGCATTTCAATGCCATAGCCCAGAAAGAAGAAGCAAAAGCCGACAGCACCAAAAAAGCAACAAAAGAGCTTCCTTTGGAGCCTGAACGTAACATCAATTTCTCCACTAAAGAAGGCACATGGCTTTCTGTGGATGTGAGTCCGGATGGTAATACCATTATGTTTGATATGATGGGCGACATTTACACTATTCCGATGGCAGGTGGAAATGCCACTAAAATAACCGAAGGCTTAGCCTACGATATTCATCCAAGGTATAGCCCGGATGGCCAATCCATTGTTTTCATCACTGATAAAAGTGGTTCAGACAATATCTGGACGATGAATTTGGCTTCTGAAGAAATGAAGCAAATTACAGAGGATGATGACCAAAACTACTTTGCAGCGGACTGGAGCCTTGATGGCAATTACATAGTAGGTGCCAAAGGCAGAAGAAACATAAAATTGCATTTATATCATAAAGATGGTGGAAGCGGAGCACAATTAATTGACAAACCAGATAATCTAAAAGCTATCGATCCTGCTTTTAGCTATGATGGTAAACTGATTTACTTCTCCAAAAGAAGTAGCGCCTGGAATTACAATGCACAGTTTCCTCAGTATCAAATCGGCACGTACGACATGGAAGATGGCGATATGGCCACCATTACCACTCGCTATGGATCAGCCTTTACACCTACTCCGTCTCCCGATGGTAAATATTTGGTGTACGGCACACGATTTGAAACTGAAACCGGCTTGATGCTCAGAAATTTAATCACAGGAGATGAAGAATGGCTGGCCTACCCAGTTCAGCGTGACGACCAGGAATCTATCGCCCCTTTAGGCGTTTATCCTGCTATGTCATTTACTCCGGATAGTAAAAATTTAATAGCTAGCTATGGAGGTAAAATTTACAAAATTAATGTAGAAGAAAAATCAGCAACAGAAATTCCTTTTGAAGTGGATTTGAAATTGGAGTTAGGGCCGCGTCTGAAATTCAACTACCCTATTAAAGACGAAAAAGAAGCTTTTGTCACCCAAATAAGAGATGCTGTACCTTCTCCTGATGGTAAAAAATTAGCTTTTACTGCTTTGAATAGGCTTTATGTAATGGATTTACCCAATGGGAAACCACAAAGGCTTACTAAAAATGACTATACAGAAGCAATGCCTGCCTGGTCGCCAGATGGCACAGAAATAGTTTTCGCTACTTGGGAGGAAAAACTGGGAGGTCATCTTTACAAAATGGCTAGTACGGGAAAAGGTAAAATAGTGAAATTAACCACTAATCCTGCATTGTATATGGATCCGGAATGGTCGTACACCCAAAATAGAATTGTCTTTAACAGAGGAGCTAATCAGGTATATAAAGATGCCATTGATCCTTTTGGATCACTCAATATGGAAGATTTGGGCTGGATTTCTGCTGAAGGCGGTAAAGTAACCTTAATTGATAAAGCAAAAGGAAGAAATACGCCTCATTTTACCAAAAAAGAGGATAGAATCTACTTAAATCATGGTAAAAATGGCTTAATTTCTATCCGTTGGGATGGTACAGATGAAAAACAGCATCTAGAACTGACAGGAATCACCACTTTTGGTTCTTCGGTAGATATGATCCATGCCCATGATGGCAGTCACCAACTTTTACCTGATGTAGAAGATGCCTGGAGAGAAAATAACAAAGCTTCCACTCCATCCGAAATAAGGATTTCACCTGATGGCACCCAAGCCTTGGCTAAAATCAATAATGATGTGTATGCTGTTACAATACCTAAATACGGACAAACGCCTAAAATATCGCTTTCTAATCCTGAAAAAGCTGCTTTTCCGTCCATGAAATTAACGGTAATGGGTGGCGAGTTTCCTGCCTGGGCTGCTAATAGTGAAAATATTCACTGGTCGTTAGGGGCAAGCCATTTTATCTACAATATTGCTGAGGGAAAAGCTTATGCAGATAGCGTGGCCACAGCCAAAAAAGAAGCCGCAGAAAAGAAGAAAGAAGAGAAAAAGGATAGCACAGAGGTAAAAGAAGACAAGAAAGAGGATAAAAAGGACGACAAAAAAGATAAAGTCTTTGAAGCCAAAGAACTTAAAATAAAGGTAGCCTATACCAAAGACATTCCCGAAGGCACTATTTTACTAAAAGGTGCTCGCATTATCACTATGACTGATGCCGGAGTGATTGAGAAGGGCGATATTCTGATTGAAAATAGCAGGATTATTTCAGTAGGAGAAACTGGCACTTTAGAAATCCCGAAAGGCACAAAAACCATTGATGCTAACGGAAAAACCATTACTCCAGGCTTTGTTGATACCCATGCACATATGTGGCCTAACTGGGGTATCCACAAAAATCAGGTTTGGATTTATTCTGCTAACCTGGCTTATGGGGTGACCACCACCCGAGATCCGCAGACCTCTACTACCGATGTTCTTACATACTCTGACATGGTTGAGGCAGGCATGATCCACGGCCCAAGAGTGTACAGCACCGGCCCGGGCGTTGGCTATTGGATGTACAAAATCAAATCTTTGGAGCATGCCAAAGAAGTTTTGAAGCAATACAGCGAATATTACAATACCAAGAGCATTAAAATGTATTTGGTTGGTAACCGCCAACAAAGGCAATGGATTATTATGGCAGCTAAAGAATTGCAGCTGATGCCAACCACAGAAGGTGGCTTAGACTACAAATTGAACATGACGCAGTTATTGGATGGCTATCCCGGACATGAGCATTCTTTGCCTATCAACCCTATTTACAATGATGCTATACAGACTATAGCAGAATCAAAAATGGCTGTTACCCCTACCCTTTTGGTTTCCTATGGCGGACCTTGGGCGGAGGAGTTTTATTATGCTACAGAAGATGTATATCATGATAAAAAGCTTCAATATTTCACGCCTTATGAGGAATTAGCTCAGAAATCTCGTAGAAGAGGTGCTTGGTTTATGGAAGAAGAACATGTTTTTCAAAAGCATGCAGCCACCATGAAAAAATTAGTAGAAGCCGATGGCTTGGCCGGTATAGGAAGTCATGGACAGCTACAAGGATTGGGTTATCATTGGGAGCTATGGTCGATGGCCAGCGGAGGAATGGAAATAATGGATGCCTTGCGAGTAGCCACTATTATGGGAGCCGAAGCCTTAGGGCTGGAAGGTGATTTAGGAAGCATTGAAAGCGGAAAGCTAGCTGATTTATTAATTATGGATAAAAATCCTTTGGAGAACATCAGAAATTCCAATACGCTTACCCACGTAATCAAAAACGGAAGAGTATATGATGCTAATACTTTGGACGAGGTAGCTCCTGATGCTAAAAAAGCAGAGACTTTCGAGTGGCAAACCAAAAGACCGGAAGGGGTACCGGGAATGAAGAAGTAAATGCTGAATATAAACACGATACGGTTGAAAGTCTGTCCTTACGAGACAGACTTTTTTATATTTCTTTATTTTACAAAAAAATAATTATATCAATGTTAGAATAACAGTACTTATGAAATATATTTGTAGGGTATATATTAAAATGATCAAGGATAAACCAAATAATTCAAAGTCATAAAATGAAAAAAATCCTACTTACTTTAAGCATATTAACCCTTTCTTTAGAGCTGAAAGCACAAACAGATGAGTATTATGATCCCGAAAACCGCCCTAAATTCTATTTGGGCATTGGTACCGGGATTAATACTTATACTGGACTTGCAGGAATATCAGCTGATTTCAACATTAATAAAAAACTGTTTATTCAAGGAGGTTTAGGCTTAAGCACTTGGGGTTATAGGAGCTCCATTGGTCTTCGATATGACCGATCTTATAGAAACGGATTTACATTCGGCATAAACTATATAAATTCCTCAGGATTGGATGATATAGATATAGAGTTAGAAACATCAAGCGGGGATACTAGAGAAATAAATCTGCTCTTAGAAAATGCCGGAGCTATTAGTTTTAAAGCTGGCTATAACTGGTGGATAGGAGAAAGAGTCATATTTAATTTGAATGTAGGTTATGCTGTTGCTTTAAAAAATCAACCATGGATTGTTAAGGACGGATCTTCATTGTCAGCCACTTCTCAGCAGGTTTTAAATTTAATAGCACCTGGAGGTATTGTATTTGGTCTTGGATTTAGTTTTGGGATTTGAGATAACTTAAAGTAAAAGATTAAAGGAAGCTATTTGCATCTCTAAAAATCTTCTGAATTACCAAAATTTAAAACACCATCTTTTGCGCTATTTAGGATATAAAATTGAAGTGATTTATTTTTAAATATGAGTTTTAGTATGCTTGTGGAAGTTTAAAAGCAAAGGGCTAAAAAAGTAAAAAATATGTTTCAATTGAAGCAGCCATTAATCCAAAGCTTAATTCTGAACATACACTCAATGAACTTAAGCCACACCTTTTCTGGCCTTAGTTTTAACAATTGGAGATAATAGTAAGTACAGGAATGTTCATAAAAGTTATGGTATTAAAAAACTCAACAATTACAAAAGGATTCATTGCTGCTGCTATCATGAATATTGGTGGTGTTTTAATTTTTTCTAAATTTTTTACCAATTCGGTTATTTCAGATTTTGACCCCGTAGTAATGTCGAATTTTGGGCTCTTAATGATTGTAGTGTGGGGCTTTGCCTACTTATCTATATCAAAACATTACAGTAAAGTTAAATGGCTTGTTGGCATCTTCGCAGTTGAGAAATTTATCTATGGCTTTGTTTGGACTAAATGGTTGCTTAACAACGACCTCTCGGCAGTCTACTCAAAAGACACAATGGCTGGAGTTTTCTATACAATCTACGGTATTAATGATTGGGTATTTTCTATCTTTTTCTTCTATATATTTTTAAATTTAATTTTAAAGAAGAAAAAATAAAAACCAAAGCTCCAACCAAATTGCCATATGCCCGCAGTTACGCCTGCTACCTGCTCATTTAAAAAATATAATTAACACAATGACTATATGAGTATTGATCAATTCTAGTCAGGTTAAACCCTGATAATATTTCGTACATTACAAGGTTTGAAACCTTCCCCTAATTACAAGTATTTATTTGTCTAAAGCTGTTTTATCACTTCAAGTGGTGCCTTTGGAATAAAAATAAATTTTATCATATCTCTTTCATCATAAACTATGATTTAATTTCGCAGAACCTTTGCTGTAATGGTTTGGCTTTGCTACATTAGTAAATCGTCAGCTAGCATTGTTTACGTATTTTAGACCAATCGATATCAACAAAAAATAAACCATGAAGCAAATAATTTTCCTAATGGCATTATTTGTCATAATTGCTTGTAAAACAGAAAAACAACCAGATGAATTTTTGAGGCATGTGGGAGATATAACATTCGATCCCACATTAGATACATTAAACTTTGAACCGTGCTATGAAGACTACGCTTTTCAGTATTACAATTTCTCAAATGCTATTCAGTATAAAGGAGAAAAAGCCAAGATTATAACGGAATTCCAAAGTAAGTTTCAAGCAGTCAATCAAGAGGAGGATGGGTACATAACCATTCGTTTCATAGTTAATTGCAAAGGGAACACAGGTAGGTTTAGAGTTACGGGAATGGACAAAAACTATACTGAAAAGAACTTCTCCAAGGAATTAACCAATCAATTATTAGTAATAACCAGAGAGCTAGATGGTTGGAAACCTGGAGATTATGACGGCAGAATATTTGATTATTATCAGTATCTGACTTTTAAAATAAATCAAGGGAAAATTGAACGTATAATGCCATGAATCGAATTAAAAAGCTTTATTTCATAATCATAATTATCTTCATTTCAGAAAGTGCGTTTGGAATACCTAATTGCTATATTTATAAAGAGGATGAGAATTGCTACAAAGCCTGTAAAGAAGCTGAAGAGGCTATAAAATATTCTCAAGGAAGTAAAGCATCTCAGGAGCATTTTTTAAAATCTATTGAGCTGTGCCCTACCTTTGCTTATTCCTTTTTTGAGCAGTCGGTTCCATACGCAAAACGAGGACTAATGCATGAATGGATTGACATGATCAATAAGGCCGTGGAGCTAGATCCTGAAATGCACCTTGCTACAAGAGGATGGTACCATTGGTTTTTTATGCATAACTACGAAGCAGCAATTGCTGATGTAGAT
>JBBSPJ010000185.1:0-8884 GCA_038258905.1 Cytophagales bacterium | reverse complement strand
TTTTCTTTTAGTTGCTCGTTATTGAAAAATTCTCCATAAGCTTTAAACCAGGCATCAAAATCTACTTCGCCTGTTTCTCTGCTTGGTGCTAAATAAACCCTCAAGAAATACACATCTTTTAAAGCGAAATCAGCTTCATTTAAAGTTTCCTCTATTCTTTTAAGAGTAGCGACACTTTGCTGGTAGGTGTTACCATAACGCTCATAAGTACCAATATCAGCGGAGTCATTCTTCACCGGAGCTACTAAACCACTGGTGAAATAGAGTTCTTTTCCTTGTGGAATATAAACACCTTTTAAAATGCTGCTTTCCGGTCTGTCATATCTTACGATATCTTTTGCCTCCAAAGTAGTGTTTTCCTTACTATTGCAGGAAAAAACTAAAATTACAATAAGATTTAAAAAGGCTAAATTCTTCAATTTTATCATTTATTGTATTTTAAACTTAAATCAGTGAGAATATTCATGCTACTAATAAATTGATTATAACCATTTTCTTTACTGAATTGATTAATACTCATCAGGTTTTCTGGCTGGCATAAAAGCATAAGGGTTCTTAAATCATCCTCATCTGATATAGGGCCTTTACTCCTAAAAAGATCAGCAATTTGCTGAATGAGCGCTTTCTGTAAAGGGTTATTTGTATAATCCGGGATTTTATGCTCCCACGATGGAGAGGTAAGCGGCATACTAACTGCATAAGTTGGCCTTTCAGTCTCAGTTTTTTGCGAAAAAAGCGAGAGAATATCTGTGCTATTATGAATGGTTTCATCAATTTGATTGGAATTATAAGCACTGCCATAGCCGTTAATTAGGCTAATTTGGAAGTTGTCCGGCTCATCTCCATTTGAGAGTAAAATGGCAAATTCCTTACTGGTGTTTGCCTTATAAAGCTGTCCCGAATGCTTTCCATCTAAATGCCAGGAGTTAGCTGTAGCGATGATTGATTGATACCCTAAGTTTTGCACAATATTGGCTATGTCATCATCAAATAAGCAGGCAGTATTGATAAAAATCAAGGGCTCAGGTATAAAAAATCTTTTTAAGAGTTTTTTATGTAAAATGGCCTCCTGTTGAAATAATTCATGAGAGCTTAAATAACTAAAAGAATGGTAAGCGCATGAACCTATCAATATGATCTTTTCTTTATTTACATTTTCCTGTAGCTCTAATAACAGATCAGGATCATTAGATTCCAGATGATCTAAAAACGAAATACTGAAATAGATTAATGGCTTCGTTTCTTTCTCAGCCATTTTTAAAATGGTTTTCAGCCTTGGTTTAATAGTCTGTTTATATTGACTTATAAATTTTCCGTTGGTAATTACTTTATCGATATAGGCTTTTTTTAAACCTATATCTAAAAATGAAAGCTTGTTTAGCTCCACCGGGTGGTGAAAATGTATGATTTGATAATTATCCATTATATACTATTTTCAAAGATGTCAACAATTTTGTTTACTGAATTACTCCAGGAATTATTTTTGATTGATTCCTGGTTTTTAAGTACATTAGATTGTGTTTCTTCGGGGTTCTGTAATAATTTAATTATTCTTTGAGCGTAGAGTTTAGGATCTTGTTTAGTAATAAGCTCTGCATTTGGTAGCACCTCTTTTACGCCACACTCTGTAGATAAAATTACAGGTAACCCAGCATATGCAGCTTCCATTGCACTTAATCCAAAGGGATCGGAATGAGAAGGCATCACAAATATGGCAGATTCCGACATTAAATCAAACAATTCTGGCCTAGACAAATGTCCGGTAAAATGAAATTTATCCATTAAACCTTCTTCTATGCATTTACTAATCAATGCTTCGAACAACTCTCCTTCACCCGCCATTACAAAACGTAAATTTTCAGCTTTTTTATTGAGTATTTTAGCTATTTCAATAAATTCCATAGCCCCTTTTTGAGTACACAATCTCCCTGCAAAAAGTATTATAGGTTCCTCAAAGGGAGAAGTAATCTTCTTAAATTGTGGTTTTGCTATACCATGATGAACTACTCTAATTTTCTTCTCAGCTATACTGTAATTTTTACTAATAATTCCTGCATGGTAATTACTCACGGCTATAATAGCATCGGCAGCTTCTAAGCCTTGCTTTTCTAGTTTATATAGCCATGAATTACTTTTTTTACCTGTTCTATCATAATCTAAAGCATGTATATGAAGAATCAGTGGTTTTTTCAACTTGTTTTTCAAAGCTATTGCTGCTGGTATCGACATCCAATCATGGGCATAGATCACATCAAATGTAACCTCCTTACCCTTTTCAATTAAGCTTTCAGTGTATTCACCCAGGGCTTTCTGAATTGCATTAATTTTCTCTTCACTTTCTACAGTTTCCTGTTTATTTAAATAGACGTACGGATTAATACTACTCTTAATTTGAACATGAACAATATCGGCATTTAATTCTCTTGTATTGCCCAGCTTATTTCCAATGTAAATTGTATGTGTTTTTTGATCAGATTTGCCCTCACTGCTAACCTCTTCTAACGATTCAGGGGAGAATAATTTAAGATCAACTTTTTCAGATAGCTCCTTAGCAATTTGATTACAAGCAACTCCTAATCCGCTATTCTTTTTGCTGGGTTCTTCAGGGCCTATCATCAAAATCTTCATGCTTCTTTATATTTTAAGGTTATTTTTATTAGTTGATTTAGCTTAGTTCAATTGTTTTAAAGTTTTTCGGAACAATAAAACGGATTGTATACTGATTAAAATCAACATTTAAGTTACTTCCATCTACTACTATTTTTAGAACATTGTTGCCGAAACCATGTAAATTTATTTCGAATCCTTTATTGCCGGCATCATATGCTCCTTCAATACTCTGATTTAAAACAGATATATTATTATTAGTTAGTTGGGTAAATTTTCTTACCGTGAAGATGCCATTATCAAAATCTTTTGTTAATCCATCATCCTCATATAAAAGGGATTCAGTCTCCTGATCTGCTTTATACCAATGTAAGCTTAGGTAATCTGGCACAAATTCATCGGTATATTGCATGGTGGGTTGCAATGCGACAATTGATCCTGCCTTTACAAATAAAGGTATTTGATCTATTGGAGTAGCTACTGTAATTTCTCTTCTTCCTGATATTACTTCGTCCGACCAAAAATTATACCATTCGCCTTCAGGCAAATACATCACCCTGCTTTTAACTCCTTCTTTAGATACCGGGCAGATTAGTAAATTCTCACCTAATAAAAATTCCTCTTCCCTGTTAAGCGTTTCAGAGTCATTTTGAAAGGCCATGCTAATTGACTTTAGCATAGGACTTCCATTCTCAGCATATTGCCAAAAAGTAGTATATAAATAAGGCATTAATTGATATCTAAACTCAATAAATTTCCTTACAATATCCAAGTATTTATCCTCAAATTTCCATGGTTCCTTGTCTCCATGGTCACCAGATGAATGGGTTCTGAAAAAGGGATGAAAAGTAGCTAATTGTATCCATCGAGTATATAACTCACCATCAGGTGAACCAATAAAACCGCCTACATCTGATCCGGCAAAAGAAATCCCAGAGCTGCTCAACCTTTGACACTGTACATTAGCAAGATGTAAATGTTCCCACGTTGCCATATTATCTCCCGTCCAAACGGAACTAAACCTTTGCACACCCGCATAGGCAGAGCGTGTTATGGTAAAACTTCTTTTATTCCCTGCAAATTGTTCCAATCCATTATATGTGGCTCTGGCCATTTGCATACCATATACATTATGGCCTTTTCTATGACTACAAGGATGCCCATCGTAGTCATGCCTTACATCACGAGGAAATGTACCTTCCTCAAATACTGCAGGCTCGTTCATATCATTCCAAACACCTGCTATCCCATCCTGTGAGATTCCTGCAAATAAGCCTGCCCACCATTTACGCGCATCCGGATTAGTGAAATCAGGAAAATGACAAGGTCCCGGCCAAACGCTTCCTTTAAATCGGGCCCCATCCATTCTGGTACAAAAATAATTATGGTGTACTCCCTGTTGGTAGATGTTGTAAAGCGGATCTATTTTAATTCCGGGATCTATAATAACAATGGTTTTAAAGCCATCAGCCTTTAAATCGGCAATCATTTTCTGCGGATTGGGGAATCGCTCATTGTTCCAGGTGAAACATCTATAGCCATCCATATAATCTATATCCAGGTGAATCACATCACATGGTATTTTTTTATCTCTGAAGGTCTTTGCCAGCTCTCTCACTGTACTTTCTGGGTAATAGCTCCATTTGCTTTGATGATATCCTAATGCCCATTTCGGAGGCATCGGTGATTTTCCGGTAAGCTCAGTATATTTTTTTACTACATCCACCAGTTGCGGCCCGTATATAAAATAATAGCGCATTTCTCCACCCTGAGCCCAAAAGCTAAGTGCTTCTTGTCTTTCTTTGCCGAAATCGAAAAAGGTTCTGAAAGAATTATCCAAAAAGATTCCATATCCCTTACCATCGGTTAATCCAGTAAAAAAGGGAATATTTTTATAAACTGGATCCGTTTCATTTCCGTACCCATAACAATCTGTTCCCCAGAGTTCTCTTCTGCTCCCATTTAAGTCGAGTTTACCTGTTTTATCACCTAGTCCATAATACTTGCTTTTTTTGTTCGATTTGATAGTGGATATTACCACGTGACCGCCAAATCGCTTTTCTTCTTTCCAGTGGTAACCTTTTTCATCTTCTACTAATATATTACCTGCTATATCAGTTATTCTTATTTTGCTATCCGCTTTACTAATGAAGCACTTAATTTTTGAAGTACTTATAATTAAATGATTTAAATCACTTTCAAAGCTGAAAGTGGTTTCCAGTATTTCAAATTCAGGATCAATTGCATAGGAAAAATCATCTTCAAAATACCCGTCATTAGCATAACGGAATTTCAAAATGGAATCACTAATGATACTTATTTGCAAGGTGCAAAATTGAGAGAAAATTTTAACCTTTTGTTTTTTTTGTTTCCAGCTTATTACTCCTCCGGAATAGAATTCTTCTTCTTTTACTTCCTTAAATTTTTCAATATAATTCCCTTCAAAATCTTGCTCTTTTTCCTGTGCTATATCTTTATTTTCTTCCATTTTAATACTATTTGTTGGCATTAAATAAATTAGTTTACCAAATTCACTACAAATTAAATACTTATTGTATTTTATACACTAAGTATTCCATTATATTTTTTTTTAAAGAAATCTATATTAATTTAAAGATTCTCTAATCTTATCAAAATCATTTTTTAAATTAAAGATCATTTTCTACATAAAACTTTCGTGATGATGTAAGATAATGAGTAAAGTATGTGTAATTTAACAATTCTATCACTTAAAATAACTTTATTATGGATAAAGCTGAATCTTTAGATACCAATAATCATCTTTTAACTGAAATAGCCTGGGAAGTCTGTAATCAGGTAGGGGGTATTTATACAGTAATTAGGTCCAAAGCTCCTGAAATGGTGAAGAAATGGGGGGATAATTATTTTTTGTTAGGCCCTTATGTGCCTAAAGAAGCATCTACAGATTTTGAAGAATCCGAATTAAATCACCCCGTATTAAATGAGGCCCTACGCGCTTGTACAGAGCGTGGCCTTGATATCAAAACCGGACACTGGTTGGTTTCAGGTAGGCCTCAAACTATATTATTTAACCATAAAGCATCTTATAGTGAATTAGGTAACATCAAGTATTATTACTGGCAAAATCATGCCATAGATTTCAAAAACCACGATCCTTTAATGGATGAGGTTTTGGCTTTTGGTTATATGATTCATATATTTTTATCTGAACTAACTAGAGCTGCACTGAATGCAAATATTAAACCTTTAGCCCATTTTCATGAGTGGATGGCAGGAAGTGCAATTCCTGATTTGAGAAGAGATCAGGTGCCATTACAAACAGTTTTTACAACCCATGCTACCTTACTTGGTAGGTATTTAGCCATGAATGATCCGCAATTCTACGACCATTTATCATTTATGGATTGGCATAAAGAAGCACAACATTTCAATATTGAGGCTAATGTGAAATTAGAAAGGGCTTGTGTACATGGCTCTCATGTATTTACTACGGTAAGTGAAATAACAGGAAAAGAATGCTTCCATTTATTAGGAAGAAATCCGGATGCCATTTTGCCTAATGGTTTAAATATAGAAAGATTTTCCGTACTACATGAGGTACAAAATCTTCATCATAAATTTAAGCAATCGCTGGAGCAATTTGTGATGGGGCATTTCTTTCAAAGCTATTCATTCGACTTGAATAAAACTATGTACTTTTTCACCTCCGGCAGATTTGAATTTACCAATAAAGGGTATGATTTAACTCTTGAGGCTTTAGCTCGTTTAAACCATCGATTGCAAGCGGCAAATTCTTCCCTAACAGTGGTTATGTTTTTTATTACCAAACAGCCTGTTCATTCTATTAATCCGGATGTATTAAATGCTAGGGCCATGTTAGATAAGATCAACTATAATTGTAATGCCATAGTAGATCAAATTAAAAACAAACTATACAGGCAGGCAGCAGCAAGTAAAGGAGATCATAAGTTGCCTAATTTAAATGAAATGGTAGATGATTATTGGAGATTAAGACATAGAAGAACCATTCAATCATGGAAATCCGGTAATCTGCCTGCTGTTGTTACACATAATTTGGTAAATAATGAGGCCGACCCGGTACTTAATTTCTTACGTAGCTCCAATATGGTGAATAAAAAGGAAGATAATGTAAAAATTGTATATCACCCGGATTTTATATCTTCGACAAACCCATTGTTTGGAATGGAGTATGATGATTTCGTGAGAGCATGCCATTTAGGAATATTCCCAAGTTACTATGAACCCTGGGGTTATACACCTATTGAATGCTTAGCTCGTGGTGTAGCCGCTGTAACCTCCGACCTTTCAGGTTTTGGAGATTACCTTAAAAATATACCTATTGCAGATGAAGAGCATGGTTTATATTTGGTTAAACGAGCCGATAAAAGTTTTGATGAATCGGCAGATGAGCTAGCCGATATTATGTGGAGATATATTCAGATTAGTAGTAGAGACAGAATTGATATGAGAAATAAATCGGAAGACTTATCGGAAGAATTTGATTGGAAAAACTTATATGCAGAGTATGAAAAGAGCTATAAAATGGCTTTAAAAACACTTTTTTAAAAACTATAAACAATTACAATAATGAACCAGGAATTAAAAGATAAAGTAAGTAAGTCAGGAAAATCTTTAATTGTCGTAGAAGATCAACTTAATAGGTTTGAATCCGGATTTCCTTATCTACCTATACAAAGACCAGCAACTATTGGCGATGGTTTAATAAAATTGAAAGAAGATAGTCTAAAACAATATATATCTTTTTTTGAAGATAGAGCTTCAGACTATGAAATTTGCAAATTTGTACCTGCAAGTGGCGCTGCCAGCAGAATGTTTAAAGATTTATATGCTTTTCTTGGTCAGGAAGAATCCAAAGCAGAAACTGATGACTTTTTAATAACATTTTTTAAAAACATCAATCAATTTGCTTTTGCTAATTCATTAGATGAAATATTAACTAAAAAAGGAAAAGGATTAAAGCAGTGTATTGCAGATAAACAATATCATCAAGTTGTTAATTTTCTTTTGAGTGAAGACGGTTTAAATTATGGTAACCTGCCAAAAGGTTTACTTGATTTTCATCAATATGGGGAAGTAGCTAAAACTCCTGTAGCAGAACATTTTACTGAAGGAGAAAACTATGCCTTTGGTAAAGATGCTAAGATAAGGTTGCATTTTACGGTTTCTCCGGAGCACCAGGAGGCTTTTGAAAAGCATGTAAATGATTTAAATACAGCAAGCGGTAATTTTGAAGTTACTTTTTCTCAACAAAAGCCTGAAACAGACACTATTGCTGTTACACCTGAAAATGATCCTTTTTATGAAAAGGATGGAAGCATTTTATTCAGGCCGGCAGGACATGGTGCTTTACTAGAAAATTTAAATGATCTGGATGCCGACATCGTTTTTATTAAAAATATTGATAATGTGGTACCTGATCACCTTAAACAAGAAACTATCAGATATAAAAAGGCCTTAGGAGGCTTATTAATGCATATTCAATTACAAGTGTTTTCTTTTCAGAATAAACTTGAAAGAAATATAAATGAATTAGAGTTAATTGAAGTTGAGAATTTTGCTAAGAATGAGCTTTCGTTAGTATTTAAGTCGGATTATGCAGACCTGCCATTTAGTGAAAAAGTGGCTTATTTAGCTTATCTACTTCACAGGCCTATCAGAATTTGTGGAATGGTGCCCAATACGGGTGAGCCGGGGGGAGGTCCTTTTTGGGTGAGTGAGTCTGATGGCTCTCTATCCTTACAAATAGCAGAGACCTCGCAAATAGATCCTAATGATGCAAAAGCGCAAGAGGCCCTAAAGGCTGCCACACATTTTAATCCGGTAGATTTAGTATGTGGCTTGAAAGACTTGCATGGAAGAAAATTCGATTTATTAGAATTCCGTGATCCAGAAACTGGTTTTATTACAGAAAAATCTAAAGACGGAAAATCATTAAAAGCTTTGGAGTTACCTGGGTTATGGAATGGTGCTATGTCCAACTGGATCACTTTATTTGTGGAGGTACCATTAGCCACTTTTAACCCGGTAAAAACAGTAAATGATTTGTTAAGAAAAGAGCATCAAGGAGGATAATGCTCCTTTTTTTACTCTATTTTCTATTCAAAAAGTGCCAAACTATCCTTAGAGTCCCGTATGGCTCTAAGGATTTATTTATTGAATAAGAGATTTTTAACTCGGGTTGATTTTAGATTCAGATAAAATTACTTCAGTTGAGATGCCTGCTTTTGAGTCACAGACTCATTCTTAATTATCT
>JBBSPJ010000184.1:0-8885 GCA_038258905.1 Cytophagales bacterium | reverse complement strand
TTTCTCCTCCCACCACCATGATGTTTTTATACATGCCTGTTTTAATAAACTGATCGGCAACGGAAAGGCTGTAAACAAATCCTGAACAAGCATTTCTGATATCTAAACAACCTATCGTGGCCATCTCCAACTCACGCTGTAATAACACACTTGATCCTGGAAAGAAATAATCAGGGGTGATACTGGCGAAGATGATAAAATCTATTTCATCTTTACTCATCTTGGCTCTTTCTAATGCCATGACTGCTGCTTTCTTGGCCATTTTAGCCAATGTGCCTTCTATTTCCGGATCGAAAAACCTTCTTTCTTTGATTCCCGTCCTTTCAGTGATCCACTCATCTGAAGTATCCAATATTTTTGATAAATCTTCATTAGTGACAATCGTTTGTGGGACTGCATGACCTAATCCACTTATTTTAGAATATTTCATATTATCTACATTAACACATCATTTTCCATGACAAAAAACAGGTTTTTCATCACAAAAGCGATCAAATATAGAAGAATAACGGAATCATTTCAAAAAAGTAGGTCTTAATAGTCAGTATTCCTTCTCAAACGGTTAAGAGTTAAGATGTGTGGTATTTAATATCTTTATTAGTATATATTCTTGCGCCCACATAAAAATTAAAAAAAGGACAGCTAAGAAAAATTCTTATTTAAAAGCTAAATATCCCCAACTTTCTATTATTTCCTTTCTAAGCCTTTTATATTTGCACTCCCAATTTTCAGAAAAAAACGCTTATTTATATATGCAAAAGAATTTTATAGCCGAATTAACCTGGCGTGGAATGATCCATGATCAGATGCCTGGCATTAGCAAACAGTTAGAAAAAGAGGTAACGGCCGCATATGTTGGCATTGACCCAACTGCTGATTCGCTCCATATTGGACATTTAGTCGGCATTATGATGCTTAAACATTTTCAGGATGCAGGTCATCAACCCATCGTTTTATTAGGCGGTGCCACAGGGATGATCGGTGATCCTTCAGGAAAATCACAAGAAAGAAATTTATTGGATGAACCTACACTGCGCCACAATGAAGAGGCTATTAAAAAGCAGGTAATGAATTTCCTCGACTTTAATGCAAAAGCAGAAAACAGTGCCAAACTAGTGAATAACTACGATTGGATGAAGGATTTCAGCTTCTTAGGCTTTATCAGGGATGTGGGAAAGCACCTGACTGTGAATTACATGATGGCAAAAGATTCTGTAAAGAAACGATTGTCCTCTGAATCGAGCGAGGGAATGAGTTTTACAGAATTCACTTACCAATTAGTGCAAGGCTATGACTTCCTGCATCTTTACAAAACCATGAATTGCAAATTACAAATGGGTGGTTCTGATCAGTGGGGTAATATCACCACCGGAACTGAGTTAATCAGGAAGATGATTCAAGGCGATGCTTTTGCAGTTACTACTCCGCTGATTAAAAAAGCAGATGGTACTAAATTCGGTAAAACAGAATCAGGTAATATTTGGTTAGATTCAAAGAAAACCTCTCCTTATAAGTTTTACCAGTTTTGGTTGAATGCTTCTGATGAGGATATGAGTAATTTCATCAGAATTTTCAGCACAAAAAGTAAGGAAGAAATTGAATCACTTGAGAGTACGCATAAAGAAGCACCTCATTTGCGTACTTTACAAAAAGCATTAGCTGAGGAAATAACCGTAAGAGTGCATTCTCAGGAGGAACTTGACAAGGCTTTAAAAGCCACTGACATATTATTCGGTAAATCAACTACAGAAGAATTAGCAGACATTGATGAAGATACTTTATTAAGTGTTTTTGAAGGAGTACCTCAGGTTACTATTACTTCATCTGAGTTAAATGAAGCTGCTTCTATCATTGATTTTCTTTCTGAAACCACCCAAGGAATTGTTTTTCCTTCTAAAGGTGAAGCCAGAAAAATGATACAAGGTGGTGGAGTAAGTGTAAATAAAGAGAAAATTACTGATGGCAATGCGAAGCCTCAATTTGAATTATTGCAGGGTAAATACATTCTGGTTCAGCGAGGTAAAAAGAATTATTATTTGGTGATTGTGGAATAAAGGAGTATCAAGTATATAGTATCTAGTAGTGAGTAATCAGTAGCAAGTAGTGAGAATACAATATGTGGTATAAAGTGGTGAGAGTGGGTACTATTGTAAATTTAGCAAAGTTTTATGGCAAAAAGTGATATCATCATTGTTGGCGGAGGTATAGTGGGTTTGGCGACAGCATATAAGATAAAATTGAAAAATCCTCAATTATCAGTATTGCTATTAGAAAAAGAAGCTAAACTGGCGCAACACCAAACCGGTAACAACAGTGGGGTTATTCACTCCGGAGTATACTATAAGCCAGGGAGCCTTAAAGCCAAAAATTGTATAGATGGCTATAATCAATTGCTCAAATTCTGTGATGAGGAAGGCGTTCCCTATGAATTATGTGGTAAAATTATTGTAGCGACTGATAAAGCTGAGCTCCCTACTCTTTCGATGATTGAAGAGAGAGGCAAGGAAAATGGCTTGCAAAATTTAAAAAGACTCACAAAGGAGGAAGTAAAAGAGCATGAACCCTATGTGAACGGAATTGCCGGCATTCACGTACCCCAGACTGGCATCATTGATTATACAGCCATGTCTTTAAAAATAGCAGAAAAATTTCAAGCTTTAGGAGGTGAAATTGCCCTGAATGAAAAAGTTGCTGATATTAAAAAGTTAAAGGATAGCACCCAGGTTATTACCCAAAACAATAGTTACGAAACAACCTTGGTGGTAAATTGTGCAGGTTTATACTCCGACAAAATAGCGCAACTAACTTCTGAAAAACTTGATTTAAAAATCATTCCTTTCCGAGGAGAATACTTTATGATTAAGCCGGAAAAGCAATATCTGGTCAAAAACCTTATTTACCCAGTACCGGATCCTAATTTCCCGTTTTTGGGTGTGCATTTTACCAGAATGATTAATGGAGGCATTGAGGCAGGACCGAATGCGGTGTTGGCTTTTAAGCGTGAAGGTTATAGAAAATCTTTATTCAATTTAGTAGAATTAGGCGAGTCATTGGCATGGCCTGGTTTTCAGAAAGTGGCCGCTAAGTATTGGAAAACAGGGTTTGGGGAAATGTATAGATCTTTTTCAAAATCTGCTTTTACCACCGCTTTACAAAAACTACTCCCAGATATTATGGAAAGTGACTTAACACCCGGTGGTGCAGGTGTTAGAGCACAAGCATGTGATAGAAATGGTGGCCTTATTGATGACTTCTTAATACTAGAGGAAGAAAATGCCATTAATGTGTGTAATGCACCTTCACCGGCAGCTACTTCTTCCCTCTCTATTGGTGACCATGTAAGTGATTTGGCCTTGAAGAGGTTTTAATTTACTCAATCAAGGTTATTTTACATTGTAATATATTACGCCCCTTACTTGGCCCTATTGAGTCAGAGAATTTACTCCAAAGTTGGGTTTTTATATCTTTTGAATAGTAAAAAGAATGCTCTTCAACTTCATGCATTGAAAAGAATGGCATATATTTAAATTGATATTGATTTCCTTCAAAGAAGTAAGATTTTTCTCTTTCTACCCTATTTTGATCTACTATTAAAAATTCTACTGCAACAAATAAACCTTCTGGAGGAAAGTAAATATTTTCTCCTTCTATAGCAACCACTGTTTTATTTCGTCCTTTTTTTGCTGTACCAATAATCCTATTTGCGTTAATCAATTCACCTGGTAATCCATTTTCACCTTTATGATAGAATTTTACTAAAAAAATTGCTTCATTAATTTCACTATCAGTTACAAATGTTACAGACTCTATAAACCTGGTATTGGAAATTTTATCATCATACTTGAAATATCTGGCGTATTCAGAAGGATATCCGGCAGTGCCTCTCCAAGATGTCATATCAAAATAAGAATTTTTAACACTTCCAAGAGTAGATTTTTGCGGAAATATTTTAAACTTTTTTCGTGGCTTGATTTGTACTTCGTTTAATTTTATAGTTTGAGGATGAAGAAAAATAGTGTCTTTTAAATCAATTTTTGTTAAAGTTAGGGTTTCATAACCTATTGAAGAAAAGATAAGGCTATCACCTTCACTTATTTGTAATTGAAATGTACCATCAAAATTTGAACTTGTTCCTCTCAATTGATCCTTTACAAATATGGAGGCATAAGGAATAGGTTTTTTACTCTTTTTATCAAGCAAAATAGTATTAGACTGACTGAATAAAATGGAAGGGAATAATAGGTAAAAGATAATGAATAAGACTTTCATTCTAAAAAACAATGTTATAAATAATATGTAAAAGGTTCAAAATTATAAATAAAAAGATGTATCACTACTAATAATTAAAGATATTAATCGATCTATTATTCAAAGAGAAATTCTTTGTTAAGTATTTGAGATACTCAAAATCTACAATCAATTAGCTGTTGCAGGGATCATTTTATTATATTGCAACATGACCCAGGACATCATATCTTACTTTCAGGAGCATTGGCAGCTTAAACCCGAGTTACAATACAGAATTTTTTATACTATCCTTAGTCTGGTAATATTATTATTAGCTCGTTTTATTGCCCTAAAATTGGTATTTAGGGGATTTCAGGATGTTAAAGATCGATACTTTTGGAAAAATGGTGTTAAAAACGCCTATTATATCCTCCTAATTATCATCTTAATCAATATTTGGATTGACAAGATTGAATCATTGGCCACTTTTGTGGGATTAGTAAGTGCCGGTTTAGTAATAACGCTTCAGGCCCCTATTATGAATATAGCTGGCTGGTTTTTTATTGTTATTCGTAAACCCTTTGAAGTGGGCCATAGAATTGAAATTAATGGCGTAGCAGGAGATGTAATTGACATCAGATTTTTCCAGTTTACCATTAATGAAATTGGCAATTGGGTAGGTTCTGACCAAAGCACAGGTAGAATTATACATATTCCTAATGGAGAAATTTTCCGATCCAGTCAGGCTAACTACGACCAGGGTTTTAGCCATGTTTGGGATGAATTAAGTTTAAGAGTAACATTCAATAGCGATTGGAAAAAAGCAAAAATACTTTGTGAAGAAATTGTAAACAGGCATGCAGAAGAGCTTTCTTTCTCTGCAAAAAGAAGGTTATTAGAAGCTTCCAAAAAATTTATGATTTTTTATAGCAACTTAACACCATATATTTATACATCAGTTGAAGACTATGGAATAAAATTAACTATCCGTTACCTAACTTTACCAAAAAAAAGACGTGTAGTACAACATGAGATCTGGGAAGATATCTTAGAAACATTTCAAAAACATAAAGATATTCACTATGCATTCCCTTCTCAAAGAATTTATTTTGAACCTAATACCGAACCAAATGAAGCTGGTAAATAGTAAGAAAAATAAATCATTATATTTTTTTTAACAATTTGGTTTTAAAATGATTATAATTTGAATTAAAAGCCTGTTTAAATTGTATTAATAATAAGTTGAATACCTTTTTGGAATATATCGGCAATAACCCAGACTACATTATACTAGTTATAAGTTGTGCATTTTTGGTGTCGTATTTTATCCGATGGGTACTTAAAAATAATAATAACAATTCCGATGATGACGATGCAGGTGGCGGTGGTGGTTCTAGCAACGATAATGATGATCCTGTATTGGATTTACCTCCAGGAGTTTGCCTTCCTACAGATAAAACTGAGCCAGAGCTGGTTTAATCAAAGTATAATGCGTTAAATCCCATTAATTAATTACTATTTTACTTTTGCTTGTAATAATATACTACAAGTTACACTTTGATACAATCCACAATAACCGTATTTTTGCACCTTCAAATACGAACGATTTTTAAAGTTTGTCGTAATAATTAATGTATCAGAGATAAAAATAGTCTCATACATTAAACTACTATTATTTCAATAATCAAATAACACATCAATTATGAGCATATCTGCAAGTCCTGTTAAAAATTCATCTAATAAACCAACAAAAACCCTTCCTATTGTAGTGGCAAAAGGTGACGGAATAGGTCCTGAAATAATGGATGCTACTCTGAAAATATTAGAAGCGGCTAATGTGCAATTAGATGCAACTTATATAGAAATCGGTGAGAAAGCATTTTTAAGTGGTAATACTTCTGGAATTACAGAAGATGCGTGGGCTGCCATTCATGAAAAAAAAGTTATTTTAAAAGCTCCTATCACGACCCCGCAAGGTAAAGGTTATAAAAGTTTAAATGTTACAATTAGAAAATCTCTTGGCCTGTTTGCCAATGTAAGACCTTCAATTTCATATCATCCTTATGTAAAAACAGACCATGAAAAAATGGATATTGTGATGATCCGTGAAAATGAAGAAGATTTATATGCTGGAATCGAACATCAACAAACAGACGAAGTTACTCAATGTTTAAAATTGATCTCAAGACCTGGATCAGAAAAAATTGTTCGATATGCCTTTGAATATGCTAAAAAATTCAATCGTAAAAAAGTAACCTGTTTGGTGAAAGATAATATCATGAAAATTACTGATGGATTATTCCATAGTATTTTCAAAGAAATATCTAAAGAATACCCTGAAATAGAAGCTGAGAGTCAAATTATTGATATAGCATCAGCAAGAATTGCTAATAGGCCTGAAAATTACGATGTGCTTGTAACTTCCAATTTGTACGGAGACATAGTATCTGACATTACAGCGGAAATCTCTGGCTCAGTGGGCTTGGCCGGTTCGTCAAATATTGGTCAGGATTATGCCATGTTTGAAGCAATCCATGGTTCTGCCCCTGATATTGCAGGACAACATATTGCTAATCCATCAGGCCTGTTGCAAGGAGCAATCCAGATGCTGCAATACTTTGGAGAAGCAGAAAAGGCTGCCTTTCTTCAGAACGCTTGGTTAAGAACAATTGAAGATGGTATGCATACAGCAGATATTTATAATGCATCCTTAAGCAAAAAGAAGCTTAATACCATGGAGTTTGCAGATGCTGTTATTGAAAGATTAGGAAAAAACCCGGAGCACTTTTCAATAATTGAATTTAACTCTGAAGATACACGCATTCAAATAAAAGAAACAAAACATGCTCCAAGAAAAAAGGAATTAGTAGGAGTAGACGTTTTTATTGACAATAAAAATAAAGATGCTGAAGCACTTGGAAATAGTTTGGTGGATGCTTCCAAAGATGTGCTTAAACTTAAAATGATTACAAATCGTGGAGTGAAAGTATATCCAGATGGGATGAAATCAACCTTCTGTACTGATCATTGGAGGTTAAGATTTATTTCCAAATCTGCCGAGAAAATTGAAGGCCAATATCAATATAATAATATAAATGCAAAAGAGGTGATTGCAATACAATCTCAATTGATAAATAGCGGTTTTGATGTAATCAAAACTGAAAACCTGTACACCTTTGATGGCAATATAGGCTTTTCATTAGGCCAGGGAGAATAATATACTAAAGAGCAGAGTAGAATTTCTACTCTGCTTTAATTTTAAGAATGCCTATACCTACCACCAATTAATAAACCATGAGACTCGCTCAAGCTGCAAGAAACCTTTCAATCACTACTGATGATATTGTTACTTTTTTAGCTAAAAAGGATATTGTTATTGAAAAAGATTCTAACACTAAATTAGATGAAAATTCCATTCATTTACTTTTTGAATATTTTGATACAGATATTCCCTTGAAGAAAGAGGTAAAAACAGAGTCTGTTTCAGTTGAAACAAATTCAGATGAAGAACTTGCACCTCAACCAGAGGAAAATGATTTACAAAAAGAGGAGGCTGAGTCGCCAATAAAAGAAGATGATATTGTTGAACCTGACACTTCCCAGGAGGGTAAGCTAGATTCAGAAGAAGCACAAGAACGTGATGACCTAAATGAATCTTTAACTGTTGAAGAAAATTTAGGTGAAGAGGAGCCTATTAATAAGGAGGAGGAAAATCAAATGGATGAACAAGTCTCTGCCAAACCTACCACCAAAAAATATAAAACTGTTGCTGATTTATTAGGGGATGAGCAAGATGAAGATAACGATGTGGTAATAAAGGCTCCTAAGGTATCTTTACAAGGATTAAATGTTTTAGGTAAAATTGATCTACCCGAGCCAAAACCTAAACAAGAAAAAGAGGAAGATCAGAAACATGAGAAAAAGGAACAAAATAAAAACAGGTCACTTAGAAGGCCAGCTTCTAGAAATACCAGAAAGGAATTAACACCTCAGCAATTAAGAGAAAGAGAAAAGAAAAAAGAGCTCAGGAAAAGAGAAGAAGTAGAAAGAAAGGCTAAAAAGAAGCGTGAGGCCTTTTACAAAGAACAAATACTAAAGCCAAAGCAAGAGCAGCAGAAAAAGAAAAAACCTAAGCAGAAAAAAACTACTGAAAAAATTAAAAATCAAATACAACCCAAACCAATACCAAAAACAGTTTTAGGAAAATTTTGGAGATGGCTCAACACTTAAATCATGTTTAAAAAAGGTAATAAGCTATACAGTATTTTTAATTTCAAATGCCCTAGATGTCACGAAGGAGAATTATTTGAAACAGGGGCATATAATATCAAAAAATTTCAGAAAATGCCTGAAACCTGCAGTAATTGTGGTTTGAGATATATGTCTGAGCCATCCTTTTTCGATGGCGCAATGTATGTGAGCTACGCAATGCAGGTAGCTTTAATAATTGCTGTATTTGTAGCCTTAAATGTGTTAGGATTTGCAGAATTATGGCTTATTTTAACAATATCTATAACCCTTTCAGTATTATTAATTCCTATAACTTTCAGATTATCGCGAAGTGCCTACATAAATATTTTCGTGAAATATGATCCTGAAAAAAGATCAGAATATTAATTTTCAAATATTTGCAATTAATTATCAGCAAATCTATTTAG
>JBBSPJ010000183.1:0-8914 GCA_038258905.1 Cytophagales bacterium | reverse complement strand
TACGATAAACTATCAGGTGCAGAGATCATTATTCGATTTCAGAAATATACTGCAAATGACCAGAAAAGGCTCATTAAAATAGAAAGCAGGAGCACTCAGCTAGCTAGTGAAATTGAATTACTAACTAGCCGATATAAACAAGTTGACTTAAATATAGACCAAAATCAGAAAGATGGTTCTTCAGATGAGGGTAGTGTACATGAGGTACAAAGAGCTAAGGTAATGAACTCACTAGACATTCATTTACAAAGCAGACAAGCACTACAACAGCAAATTATAATTATTGAAAATAAAATTGCCAAGCAAAAAGGTGTGGTAAATTATATTACCATAGGCCAGGTTTTTGTAATAGTAGATTCTGTAGATTTCATTCCTGAACTGCCCGATTCTATAGATAAGGATATTTTGATTTCAGAAACGCAAAACAGAAAAGAAACACAAGCTCTGGAAGATTTAAATAGACTGAAAGTTGATTTAATGTACGCAAAACAAAATCTGCTTTATGTTGATCAGTTGATCAGGTTAAATAAAGAGGACCTCCAAATAGCAAAAGTTTTAAAAGAATTATCTGAAAGCCAGCTCAAACTTTATAAAAGCCAATCTTTAACTGATGGGACTACTAGAAGCTTACCAGAAATAACGAGAAGAATTGCAGAAGATGAGGCACTCATCTCAGACTTAAAAATTAGAATCCTTAATTTAGAATATTTTCGAGAACCGGCCATTGAAGCGGTTGAAGAAGCGGAAAGAAAGGCTGAATCTGCAGAATCAAATTTAGAATTCCTTAAAAGTTCACTGGCACCTCATAGAATTGCTTACTGGATACGATTAAACCTTCCTAAAATAGGGATTATATTATTGAGTTTTCTTCTACTCTCCTTTTTAATTCGCTTGGTTGTTAGAAAAATACTTGATAGAATGATTAAGAGGAAAATTGGTCTGGAACGAACGGAAAGACTGGAAACTTTAAAGGTAGCCTCAAGCAGTATTATCACTATTATTGGTGTATTTATAGCCATTCTGGTACTGCTTTCAGAAATTGGAGTTGACTTAACAGTGGTATTAGGTGGTGCAGCCGTTATTTCTTTGGTAATTGCTTTTGGTGCACAAAGTCTGGTAAAAGATTTTTTTGCAGGTTTTATGATCCTCTTTGAAAACCAATATAGGGTAGGAAATATTGTTAAAATCAATAAAACAATTGGCTCAGTAGAAAATATGAGTCTTAGATTAACAGTTTTAAGAGATTTGGAAGGAGTTACACACTTTATTCCCCATGGACAAATCTTAGAAGTCAGTAATTTAACCCATGGCTGGTCGCAGGTTGTATTTAATATAGGAGTTTCCTACAACGAAAATGTAGATGAGGTTATGAAAATATTAAGCGAAATATGCACAGAAATAACAACTGACAAAGACTTTGGACCGCTACTGATAGGCCAAATGGATATGCTAGGAGTGGATAAATTTGCTGAATCAGCAGTAGTAATCAAGTTTCTGGTTAAAACTCAGCCTCTTAAACAATGGATTATTAAAAGAGAACTCCTCCGTAGAATTAAAAATCGTTTTGACGAATTAGGTATTGAAATTCCTTTCCCTCACCTTACTGTCTATCACCGCGATTCAAAAACCATTTCTGATAGTATAGAGTCCTCCGAGACTGGAGAATTAAGTCTTAAATAAAAATTATTTAAGACTTAATTTTCTTTAGATTACAATAATTCAAGCACTTTCTCAGGTGGTCTGCCAATTACCGCTTTGTCTCCCTTCACTACAATGGGTCTTTCAATCAATTTAGGCTCTAAAATCATGGCATCAATCCATTCTGATTCGCTTAAATCTTTTCTTTTGTAATTAGACTTAAAAGCAGGCTCATTTTTCCGGATCAAATCTTCCGCTTTAATTCCTAATTTTGAAGTAAGTCTGATAATTCGGAATGAGTGGGTACTTCTTTCAAATACTCCACTACATCTACATCAACGCCCTTGTCCATTAAAATCTTGAGAGTATCTCTACTTTTAGCACATCTTGGATTATGGAAGATTTTCATAGCAGTTTATTTTACTGTTTCTATAATTAAATTGTGATTAGTGTAAATACAAATATCAGCAGCAATATTTAAGCTCTCCCTAACTATATCTTCAGCAGTTAATTTATCACCTGCGTGCTTTTTAAGCGCTAAAGCAGCAGATTGCGCATACATACTACCAGAACCAATAGTAGCTACCTGATTATCAGGCGCTAAAACATCACCTGTGCCCGAAATAACAAAAACTTCATCCTTATCAGCCACAATCATCATTGCTTCTAATTTCCTGAGGTACCTGTCGGTTCTCCACTCTTTAGCCAGTTCTATGGCAGCGCGTTTCATACTACCGCTAAAGGCACCTAGTTTTTCTTCAAATTTTTCCAGTAAAGTAAAAGCATCTGCTGTAGAACCGGCAAAGCCTGTTACAATTTTTCCATCAGCTAATTTTCTGATTTTACGCACATTACTTTTAGCAACTGTATTGCCCATAGTAGCTTGCCCGTCAGCACCAATGGCTACCTGCCCATTATGTATTACCGCACATACGGTAGTTGATCTAATTTTTACCATTTTGTATATTATAAATAAGTTTAATCTCGATTTTTAGTAATAAAAAAAGTCTCATTATGATAACGAGACTTTCTAATGCTTGTTGAAAATATTTTAGATTAGAATTCTAACAGGATCTTCCAATAAACCTTTTAAAGTTTGTAAGAATGCAGAACCCACAGCACCATCTACCACTCTATGGTCGCATGACATGGTAACTTTCATAATATTACCAACCACTAGCTCTCCATCTTTTACAATTGCTGTTTGTTTAATTCCACCAACAGCTAAAATACAAGCGTCAGGTGGATTAATAATAGCTGTAAACTCTTCAATACCAAACATTCCTAAGTTTGAAATAGTAAAAGTATTGCCTTCCCAATCTGATGGCTGTAATTCTTTATTTTTAGCTTTCTGAGCAAAATCTTTTGCCTCAGTTGCAATATGAGAAAGCGTTTTGCTATCTGCAAATCTGATAACAGGCACTAATAGACCTTCCTCTACTGCAACAGCCATACCTATATGAATGTGATTATTACGTCTGATTTTATCACCTAACCATGCGCTATTCACTTTAGGGTGTTGCCTTAAAGCTGCTGCAGTGGCTTTAATTACCATGTCGTTGAAAGATATTTTAACAGGAGCAATTTCATTAATGCTTTTACGCGCTTCAATGGCTTTGTCCATATTAATTTCCATAGTAAGATAGAAATGAGGAGCAGTAAACTTACTCTCCGACAACCTCTTTCCTACAGTTTTCCTCATTTGAGAAACCTTAAACTCTTCGTAACTTTCTTCTCCAACTACTTGTGGAATAGACATTTTACTTTCACTAGAAGAAGCTGTTGACTCTTCTTTCTTAGCAGGTGGTGTGAAGTTTTCAATATCTGCTTTAATGATTCTGCCATTATCTCCTGAGCCTTTTACATCCCCTAAATCAATGCCTTTATCTTCAGCAATTTTTTTAGCTAGCGGGCTGGCAAAAATCCTCCCATTAGAAGAAGATTGTGATTTAGATGATCCTGCTTCCTCTTTTTTATCCGAAGTGCTTTCTTTCTTTTCAGATGAAGCTTCTTTCTTTTCTGCTTTAGGAGCCTCTTCTTTATCATCAGATTTACCTGAGGATTTTTGTTCGTGCGCTTTGAGCAAAGCTTTAAAATCAGCGCCTTTTTCACCAATCACTGCCATTACCCCATCAACAGGTACTGAATCACCTTCCTGTACGCCAATGTGTAATAAAACACCATCTTCATAAGCTTCAAGCTCCATTGTGGCTTTATCAGTTTCTACTTCAGCCAGGATATCACCTGATTCTACCTTATCACCTTCTTTTTTCAACCAGGATGCAATAGTACCTTCTTCCATGGTATCACTCATTTTTGGCATGGTGATAATAGAAGCTTTAATATCAGAAGTATCTATTTTCTCTTCAGATTTGCTTTCTGATTTAGTTTCCTTAGAGCTTTCCTTTTTATCATCGGATTTATCTTCCTTTTTTGAGTCGCCTCCATTTTCAGAGTTACCACTCTCAATTTCTTTCAATAATTCCTTATAGTCCTCACCCTTTTCACCAATGATAGCTATAACGCCATCAACAGGCACGGCATCTCCTTCTTTAATTCCTATGTACAGTATGGTTCCATCCTCATAAGATTCAAGTTCCATGGTTGCTTTATCAGTTTCTACTTCAGCCAGGATATCTCCTGATGATACCTTATCGCCTTCTTTCACTAACCATGAAGAGATTACACCCTCCTCCATAGTATCGCTCATTTTGGGCATTTTTATTACTTCAGCCATAAAAGTCGTTTTGTATTAATTATAATGTCAAAAATAATCGTAATTAGTGCTTAATTCAAATTAATTAGCATAAACTATTCAGAATAATTAAAATCAATTGAATATGTTTTAAATAAAAAAAGCCCGATTAGTTAAAACCGGGCTTAAATGTATTTGTTATTTACCTTTTATTCAGGTTTTTCGGCTGTTTCATTATTAGCGTAAGCTTCATTTAAGCCTTTGATCACCTCTTTGCTAATATCTAAACCTTCATTGGCGTATAGTACACCGCTACCTCTTGAATAGGTTAAAACTAATTGTAAATCGTATTGCTTGCCATATTCTTTCAGATAAGCACTCACTTTTTCGTATAGCTCTTCATTTAATTTAGCCTCCTCTTGTCTGAGTTGCATAGTTAAGTTTTCCTGATAACGAACCAAATTTTGTTGCTTTTGCATCAGACTTTCTTCTAATGCTTGTCCTTGAGCTCTTGTTAAGTTAGCGGCTGTTCTTTGAAAATCGCTAATTTCTTGTTGCAAGCCCTGAGCTCTGTTTTGATATTCTTTTTCAAATTTTTGCTGCTTTTCAGAAAGTTTCTCTTCAATTTCATTCATTAAATCGTAATTAGCCAATAATGAATCGGAATTAATATAAGCAATTGATACATTTTGAAAGGCCTCAGCATTTTCAACTCCAGGCTCTGATGGCTTAATTTCAACAGATGAATCGCTAAAATGTGCTACGTATAAATAAGCAACAGCAATTAATAAAACTACATTTAAAATTATAGATAAGTTTTTCACAGTATTAGTTTTTTTTGATTTATAAAACGACCACAAATATAAGGAAAGTAATTAAAGTGCAAAGTGCTAATTTGTGATGTTTTATCCTGAGTTCGATTTCTATTTTTGTATTCAGAACGCTCCGCTAGCTGGCGGATGAGTTTCAACTAGAAATTCTGAAGTAATAGCTGGCTATTGCAAAGGATTTTTAGGAAGAAAATCACTTTTTGTAGGTGGTAAGAGAAAACTTTCCATAGAATCCAATATACTATACTGCGTTGTCTTCCATCGATATAGACTGCTATATCTTCGAAAAGACGCCTTGTCTATTTAATGGATGCCAGCCAGAGACTGGTCACCACTTGCGTGAAAAATCTGAATTTATAAATAAGTGTCGAACTCAGGTTTTTAGATTTTCAGAAAGGGTTGAAATTTGATGGCATATTGTTTTTCACTCAATTTGTTTGCTGAAAAGATTTAGCATTCCATTTATTCTTCAGTAGTAGAATCTTTTAACTTCTCTAAATCGGCTAGGGTAATATTTGTGCTTTTATTGACTTCCTTGTCCTTTATTGATTTGATGACTTTTGGTGTGTACTGGTAAAGAAAATCTTGAGAATTTAGGGTAAAGGTAATTTCGGTATTCTCTTTAAGTGTATTGTTTACTTCGTCTTCTTCCTCTTCTAGTCTCTCAAACGACAACTTTAATTCTGCTTGTCCTGCGAAATCGTTTTTAAGTACAAGCGCCACTATTAACCCACTCAATAATCCCATCAAGTGAGATTCCCACGAAATATGGCCATCCTGAGGAAGCACCCCGTAAAACATACCTCCGTAGAGCAACAATACAACAAAGGATAGTGCTAAGGATGATTGGTTTTTTCGTAATAAACCACTAAATAAAATGAAGGAGGCAATACCGTAAATAACTCCACTAGCTCCGATATGATAGGCTTCTCTCGCAATAATCCACACTGTTATACCTGTTAAAAGGTATACATAGAGCAGTGCTTTTAAGGCGATTTTATCGTAAAAGAAAAACAGTATAATTACCAATAGCATTAATGAAAAACTATTGGAAAGTAAATGAAGAAAATCTCCATGAATAAAAGGAGAGGTGAAAATGCCTATAGTACCTAACAAATGCCTTGGATAAATTCCAAAATGAGCAAAATTAGCAGAAAAAGCCCATTCGATTGATTTCACCAACCAAAGCAACATTATTATATAGCCAGAAAAGACTACACTTTGCCTGAAAAGAGATTTTTCTTTGGACATATATACAATTTACGTATTTTCAGGAAAAGATGCTGTGTTTTAAAAAAATATTTCTTGTGCTACTCTATAGGTATTAGCATGTGCCTCTAGTATATGACTGATTTTTTCTGAATAACCTCCGCCCATACTGGTAACAACCGGTATATTATTAGCTTTACATGCGTTAAAAACTATTTTATCACGTGTTTTACAACCTTGAATTGTCATACCCAATCTACCTAATTTATCTGTAGCCAATACATCCACTCCAGATTGGAAGAAAATAAAATCCGGTTGAACACTGTCAATTAATGCAGGGAGATGCTTTTCTAAAAGCTTCAAATAAGTGCTATCATCGCATCCATCTTCCAGCTCAACATCCAAATCAGACTTCTCTTTATGCATAGGGTAGTTTCTTTTTCCATGCATGCTAAAGGTAAAAACACGAGAGTCATTTCTGAAAATTTCTGCGGTTCCATTTCCCTGATGCACATCTAAATCTACTACAAGAATCTGCTTAGATTTATTGCTTTTTAATAGGTAATTAGCTGCAATAGCAATATCGTTAAGTAAGCAAAAACCTTCACCTCTACCAGTAAAGGCATGATGCGTACCTCCAGCAATATTCATAGCTACTTTATACTCTAACGCAAAATTAGCAGCATCAATGGTTCCCTGATTAATAATCCTTTCTCGTTTTACCAAAGCCCCTGAAAGCGGAAATCCGGTTTTCCTCTCTTCTTGTCGACTCAGCTTAAGATTTTTTAATTTCTCCCAATATTCAGAAGTATGAATACCTAAAATGTCAGACTCATTTAAAAAACCAGGTGCAAATAGGTTTTCCTCCGTGATCGTTCCCTCGTATAATAATTGTTCAGGAAGAAGATTATACTTTTCCATAGGAAACCTATGGTTAGGAGGTAAGGGATGAGAGTATTCTTCTCTGTAGGCTATTTTTAGCATATTTATTTATTACAGTCAAATAACTTATAAAGAGGAAGTGTGTTTAATTTAAGAATCAAAATCAGATGATTAAATTTTGAACAAAAAAAATGCTGATTCTTTCGAATCAGCATTTTGTAGTTAATTAGGGTTCTGTTTCATCTGCCCCGTGCTAATCTAGCAATTACAGATATGACTAATAATACCAAAAATATGTAAAAAATTATTTTTGCTATTCCCGCGGCTCCAGCGGCTATGCCTCCAAATCCTAAAACCGCTGCAACAAGTGCAACAATTAGGAAGATTACAATCCATCTTAACATAGTTGTGTTTTAAGTTAAAAAAATAATGATTAATCGAAATTGTAATCTTTTGTACGAAATAAAATAAAAAAAGGTTATTGAAATAATAACCTAAAAATATAATATTACTGATAATTAGATACTTACAATGATAAAATTATCTGAATTTCTCTATCTTATATTGACCTATAAGTTGAATTAATCCATGTCAAATTCTTCCTCATTTGATTGAAAAGAATAGAAGGTTTCATCTAGACTAAGAGCATCTTCATTAAAATTATTAACAAACTTATTAATCACTTTATCTGTCACTTCTTCCACATTTAAACCAATATCCAAACCGACTCCATCTTCTCCGCCAAAATCCATATCTACATGCTCCTGAACTTTTACCACATCCTCATCTTCCAATTCATCTATCATTTCAGCGATATAAAGTCCAATTTCTTCCTCTACGTCATTCAGCGCTTTTAAATCGCCATTTTCATCTTCCTGAAACTTGATGGGTTTAAAATTAGGGAATTTCTGAGCAGCCTTATGCTCGGCCATCTCATATACTTCACTGGCATGATGAAGCCTTAATGTATAAATTACAGCATCATAAATGGCTTCTTTGCCTTCATACATTCCGATAAATTGGAAATGTTTATATTCTTCGTTGTTATCCTCAGAATCTACTAAAATAAAATCATTCTTACTTTCAGCTATTTTTTGTTTCAAGCTATCAATTTCAGCCTGATTGAAACTTGGGTTCTGTGCAGTCATCATTTTAAGGTTTATTAGAGGTATAATCTACAATTTTTTTTTTAAAATTCACAAAGATTATTTTAGTTTTAATTTTTTTGGCTTATTGCCTCAAAAATTCCATTCACTATAGCCAAAATAATCCCAAATATTAATGCCCACCAAAAACCATCAACAGTAAAACCTCCTACCATATAATCTGCAAGCATTATCATTAAAGCATTAATAACTAGTAGAAATAAACCTAATGTAAAAACAGTGACCGGAATAGTGAGAATTATCAATATAGGTTTTAATGTGGCGCTGAAAAGCGCTAGAAAAATGGCTACAATGAAAGCGGTGAAAAATCCATCAACGTGGGCTCCAGGTAATAAATAGGCTGAAACTAAAACTGAAATAGTTGACAATAAAAGTTTAATTAAAAAATTCATAACTTGAAAAAAGGTTAATTACAGTTAATTACAATAGAAATATAATAAGTGGTGTTGAAAATAGTAAAATATTGAATAATAAATTATGAAAAGCAGGTTTAT
>JBBSPJ010000182.1:0-8954 GCA_038258905.1 Cytophagales bacterium | reverse complement strand
TACTTTTCCTCTCCTACATTTTTAGCATAAAATGCCAATAGTGGTGGTATTATATTGATTAGCAGTACCTGAATAGAAGTAGAACCTATTTTCTTTGATTTTGTCTTGCTTTCTACATCAAACTGAAAGTGATTTTCCCAATAGGTATTTGGGCTTACCTTAAAGTCCTTTAATAATTTTTTGGAATCTAAATCTAGTACAAAAGCATCAAAAAGTGAAGGTAATTTGTGGATGATTTGTGCCAATTGGGCTAACCTAATGGTAGGAAAATTAGCGGGTCTGAGTCTTAAAAAACGCCATTCATGTCGTTTCATGATATTATTCAAATCCGCTGCATGCTTATGCTGTAAAAACTGCCAATCCTTTTTCAATTGATTAGGATATTCATCTACGTAGTGCTGATCAAGAAAACCAGCCACGCCAAAAATTGTAGCTTCCAAAAGTGCAGGATGATTCTTTATTTTTTTTACAAATGAATATGGTAAAACAGTAGCCAGCCTTTCAAAAGGATGTTGATTTACTTTAAAACCTATTGAAGATAGCAACAGAAAATAGCTTAACTCTTCCCAATCTTGCCTCACTTCATCAAAATGATTCCTGGCCTTTTCGGACTTTTCATATAAGCGCTCTACCAATACCCTTTCTCTCATTTCGGATTTATAAAGCTCATCTACTTTTTGCCACTGATTTGCACATGCTATTTCTTCGGGTGCATCAAGTAATCTTTTATAAGAATGCAAAAGATCTAAATCCACTCTGTTTTTCAATTCTAGTGTTGGAATAGCTGTACCATCTGGATGTAAAATTTCTTTATCAGCCTTCCATACCACATGCAGCACAACGTTTTCGTAATTGGGATCATTTTGATGTTGATGCCTATTCCAATCTGATGCCTTGATATGAATTTCTACAGCGCCAGCCCATTCTACATCCCCTATTTTCAATTTTGCCTGCTGAAAATCCGGCCCGGCATTGGCATGCGACAAACCAGTTTTAATTACCTGAACAGGAATCTCATCAACAGATTTTAAATCTGATGAATCAAATTTTTGATAGCGCCATATATAATGTAAAAAGTCCTCCCGCATTAAAATTCAAATTACTATTCTTTTTTGAATAAAAGAATAGTAATAAATTTTATGTTTTTTCTGCTTTGAATTTATGGTCTAAAATCGGTAATAATATCTACCAACATTTCCATTTGTTCTTTGGAGTGCGTTGGGAAATTGGCTATTCGGATATGCTCAGGCTTGTATTTACCATAACCTGTACCAACCATAATATGCTGCTCTTTCAATTTATTGATCAAAAGCGTGTTTTCAAAGTCCGTCTTAATCACCTTCACAGTTTTTGATCTATGCTCAGGATTACTTACAAAGTGAGACAGTTGAGGATGAGCCTCTACAGCATTATCTAATATAGCAGATTTATAATCTATTTCTCTTCTGATGGCAGTAATGCCTTTGGTATTCATATCTTCAGCTACTTTTGCCAAGGTATAAATACCTAAAATATTAGGTGTTTCAATAGTTTGATAGACTGATGCCTTTTCTGCCATTTCCGGCAATTGATGATAAGAACCTATCACAAGACCTTCTTTTAGTAATTTTTCTGATTTAGCAATACAATTATTATTAACAAACCAAATACCCAAACCGGCCGGTAGGCCAAAGGCTTTTTGAACGGAAAAGTATAACGTATCAATTTTAGAAAAATCTACCGGCACAACAGGTACCGCAGAAACACCATCAATAGCAATTAACTTATCAGGATACTGTTCCCTAATTTCATCTATTAATGATAAGGGAAAGGCTGCACCCGTTCCGGATTCATTTAAGCAAATAGTAATAATTTCTGCTTCAATAGGCACTTCAATTTCTACCAGAGATGGTATATGCCCATCTTCCAGAATTAAATTAAATGTCTTTTTATGTAGTTGAGAAGCCACTTTTTCAAACCGTGCCGCAAAGGGACCATTACTAATATGGTAGCTGGCAGATCTCACACAGTTTTGTATAATTCTTTCCCAGGCTTCATTGGCAGATGAAGTGATTAGTACATGAAAATCATCCGGCACGTCCATCAATTCCTTTAAATTCTCTGCACAGGATTTGTAAATGTCTTTAAATTGCTGACCTCTGTGGGAAGTGCTAACCACTCCGGTTCGAATAGCATTTTTAATATGTTCTTCAGCAGTAAAGTATAAGGCAGTAGGTCCGGGTGTAAAATAGAGATCAGGCATGAGTAGCAGTAGTTAATACTTGTGTTTTTTTATGATAGTCTTTTAAGGTAATACCAAAGAATAATGCCATGGGAACAACCGTACTTATGGCACAAAACAGGTACATTTGCGAAAGAGAGAAAATTTCAGCGATATTTCCAAGTAAAAAAGCACCAATTCCTATTCCTAAGTCGATTGAACTAAAAAAAGTACTGGTAGCCACCCCTCTTTTGTTAGGTTTTACCATATTAATGACCATGGTTTGCAAAGTAGGCATCACAATTCCATTTCCTAAGCCCAAAATAAAAGCAGCTACTAAAAAGCCTGGTTCGGCCTGACTTTGAGAGAGCAATATAAGACCTAAAATGGTACCCGTAAAGCTTAAACCCATTACAAAACCAGGGCCGTTTTTATCCATCATTTTTCCTGTAAGTGGCCGGATAATGCTTACACCAACCGCATAAATTAAAAAGAAAAACCCTGTACTTTCAATGGATAATTCCTTTGCGAATAAAGTGATAAACGACATAACGCCTGCGAATGGCAAGGCTAATAATAACATCACCATAGAAACTTTTAATACCTTAGGCTCAAATACATTGCCCCATTCCAGTCTGTTATTTCTGTTACTAATTTTAGGGTGGTTTACTTTATAGGACATAAACACAGCCGCCAAACACAAAACACCTGCAGTTACGAAAAGCACTTCATAGCTCCCACTTCGCCTTAATATCTCCAGACCAATTAATGGGCCAATAGCCATGCTTAAGGTCATGGATAAACCAAAAATCCCTATGCCCTCTCCTCTTCTTCCTTCCGGTACTATATCGGAAGTGATGGTACCCCCTCCCGTTGTTACTACTCCCCATATGCCTCCATTGAGTAATCTCAAAAACAAAAGAAACGTAAAGGAAGCGGCAAGGCCATAAGCTGCCATAACGAGTGCGTATAAAAACATGGAAACCAAAAATAATTTTCTTCTACCGTATTTATCGAATAAATAACCGCTTAAGGGCCTTACTACCAAGGCTGAAAGAGCATAAATACCAATGATATAACCTACCTTATCCTTATTTTCTCCCAACACATCGGTAACAAAGGTGGGAAGTGTAGGCAACAAAAAGTAAAAAGAAACCGCCATGATCAGGTAACTGAAACAGTGCAGTAGAAAATCGCGCGTATAGAGTGGTGTTTTTTGCATCTTTCTAAAGTCAGCAAAATTAACCTTTTAGAAGGAATTATGTTACGACATAGAAGTAATTAATCAGGTTTATTAAATCAGAATTAAGTTCTCGTATAATTCAGCTCAATTCACCTTACTTAAAAGCTCTTTCAAAATAAGCTTCGCTTCATCCATATTTACATCATGGTATAGCTGGTCATTACTCACCAGGTTAGGACCCGACTTACAATAATCCATACATTTGGTTTTTACCAACTTCACTTCTCTTTTAAGCTTTTTAGATTTTATAAAATCTTTTAAATCTGAAATAAGTGTATCGCTTCCTCTTTTTCTGCAGCTTTTGGAAGCACAAACAAAAATGTATTTATGGGTATGCTTTAATTGCATAAAATGGCTCATTCAATTAGATCAATATCTTTTTAATCGAATTCTACCCTAATAAGTTGAGTTAAAAAAGTAAAACTAAAGATTTCAGATTAAATGTTTGGGGTGTTTTATTTAAAGTTTTCAGATCAATCAAATAATTAAACACCATTATTATCTTTATCCAAAAGTGCTAAATTATTTTTTATGTTTTTTAAATACAAAATTTAGATATTAATCGATTAACTCTCCTTCTCGCAAAGAAGGGTAAACACATCTTTACGTCCTTTGAAAAGTGACAGGAATAAATTGATATTTTCTTGATTTGTTTGAATCACTTTTTATTATGTCCCTGAATGTTCCAAGTTTTAAAGACGTGTCCATTTTGTTTTTTTTTAACTACGTTTCTATATCGTGGGAAAAGTTTACCAAACTCCTCAAGTATTTTCAAATAACTTTCTTAACTCCCTGCTATTTTTCTATTTAGTTTTAAATAACACGCTAAAGATTTAGCTCAATTATGTAGAGAACTAAAATATTTTCGGAAGATTTATCAATTACTATTTTCAGCTTAATTCGAAGATGATAGTGCATGCACATAGTAAGATTTATTTCTCACTATCAAACTTCCAATTAATGCCCCCAGTGCTGTTCCACCAACAGTTGTAATTACAACTAATCCTGCAGCATTATCTGCTAGTTCCAAATTAGGATCAGCAGCTACCTGTAATATGGCTGAAAGAACTATTATCAAAGTAGAAGCCCCTACTATTAATGCTCCCTCTTTTGCCTTAGACCCCTCTTTTACCCGGATATAATTCACGCTTTCTAAGGAAAGTCTTACTTGATCGATATTGGATAAAAAAGAAATACTATCTTGCAAAACAACCAAATTCCTTGCATTAAATTTTTCAAAATTTTTCATGCCAATTTCCGCCTTCTTATAATTTTCAAGGGGCGGTAAATTATAATTATTTTGTCCAAATACACTAAGGCTGGAAAAAAGTATAATCAAAAAACAAAGACTTAAAAATATTCGACTCATTTGATATATTTTGAAAGTTCTTCTATTAGTAATAAGGATAGTCCACTAAAATTATCTAACTGGTATTTATATTCATTAATTTCTTTTCCTTTAATAGAAGTAGGTTTCGTCCAACCATAAGTCTCAATTAATAAATTTCCAGAATCATCAAATAAATACAAGTAGGATTCTAATCTTAAATTACCAGTAACACCAAAAGGACCAACACCAATAACTGCTAGCCTGTTAAATGATACAAATACATTTTTAATTCCTAAATCAGATGCAACCTTAGTAATACGTGATTTCAATTCTTCATTATTTTTAAAGATAGAGTTGATATTTTTACCGTTTCCAAAATCAATAAAGTTCAAATCTCCTTCCGAAAATATTACTACCGGAAAATTTTTATTATCAATTTGAATTATTTTTCCTGACTTGTATTGATTAGCTGCGTCAGAATTAAAATCACTACCCGTAATTAGTTCGGCCTGTAATCGAGATAAATTAGTTTCAAGTAAGGTCTTGTATTTTTCTATAATTTGTTGTTCTTCAGCAATTATTTGGTCTGCAATTTTATTGGTTTTTGAATTAAATGTTGAAGCATCTAATAACGGTAAAACAGGCTGAGCTACAGGCAGAATTACAGTAGACAATAAATTTAAGGTATCTATGCTAATCCCTTCAGTGTATTGTGTTTTAACCTTCACTTTTGTTGAAGCACAAGAAAAAAGCACAACAGAAACTATAATCAATAAGACTAGATTTTTCATAAATTATTTGAAGTATAAATTAAAAGGAAATATTTTCTTTAATTGATAAAATTATTCTATTATCATGTTAAAATCAAACCACAATTTATTTAAATAATTACATATTAAGTTAAATTTATAACTCTTTTTTTTGTTAAAAGTGAAAATAATTTATTGTTGCGTTTTCCATAATTGATAAAGATTGCAAAACCTTTGCACCTTTAAGGAATTTGACCACAGAAGAAAAATATTTATCCCTTTTATAATTACAAATAAGCTTCCTATTTTTCATCTCAAAATGACTCCACCCACATAAAAAACTTTTAATCTTATCCTATTAAAACTCAATTCACCTAATTTCCTCTAAAACCTAAAATTCTTCTCAATTAATTTCCTAATTTTGGGATATGGGAATACGTTCAGTCTTAAGTAAACCTTTAGCCGCTTATATAGTAGGAAAGCAAAATAAATGGGCCGCTAACCCTGCTATTTCGCAACTTAAAATATTTAAAAAACTTATTACGCTCGCTAAAGATACCTCCTTCGGTAAGGACCACGGCTTTGCCGACATCAATAACTATGCAGACTTTAAAAGGCAAGTGCCCATAAGAGACTATGAGGAGCTAAAGCCTTATGTTGATAAAATTTTATTAGGAGAAAAAGATGTACTTTGGCCCGGAAAACCTGCCTATTTCGCGAAAACAAGCGGTACCACCTCGGGCACCAAATATATCCCCATCACGAATGAATCAATCCCCAACCATATAAACAGCGCTAAAAACGCCATACTGAGCTATGTGCATGAAACCGGCAAAAGTAAATTTTTAGATGGCAAACTCATTTTTCTTTCAGGTGCACCCACCCTAGAAAAGAAAGCGGGTATCAATACCGGCCGACTCTCAGGCATTGTAAACCACCACGTGCCGGGTTATTTACGAACTAATCAATTGCCCGCCTACGATACCAATTGCATTGAAGATTGGGAAGAAAAATTGGAGCGCATTATTGATGAAACCATCGACCAGGATATGTCATTAATTTCCGGTATTCCTCCCTGGGTGCAAATGTATTTTGATAGAATTCAGGCCAGAACTGACAGACCCATTAAAGACATATTCCCGAATTTTGAAATGTTTATCTATGGAGGGGTAAATTTTGAGCCCTATAAAGCTAAGTTATTCCAAAGCATCGGTAAAAAAATAGATTCTATTGAAACTTATCCTGCCTCCGAAGGATTTATCGCCTACCAGGATAGCCAAAGAGCAGAAGGCTTGTTGTTATTATTAAATAGCGGAATCTTTTTTGAATTCATTCCGGCTGATGAATATTTCGATACCAACCCTACCCGTTTAATGATAGATGAAGTAGAACTCAATAAAAACTACGCGCTCATTATTAACAGCAATGCCGGGTTATGGGGCTATTCCATTGGCGATACGGTAAAATTCGTTTCCAAACAGCCTTACAGAATTGTAGTTTCAGGTAGAATTAAACACTTTATTTCGGCTTTTGGAGAGCATGTAATTGGTGATGAAGTAGAAAAAGCCATGAAACAAACCCTCCTTAAATTTGAGGGCGTAAAAATTACTGAATATACTGTGGCTCCGGAAGTAACTCCTGCTAAAGGCGGACTCCCCTACCATGAGTGGTTCGTAGAATTTGATCATGCGCCTATAGATATGGAAGCATTTGAGAAAGAGTTGGACATAAATTTGCGGAAGCTTAATTCTTACTATGATGATCTGTTAAAAGGAAACATTTTAAGGACTTTAAAGATTAATAGCTTGCAAAATCAATCTTTTATTAATTATATGAGATCAGAAGGTAAACTGGGAGGGCAGAATAAGGTGCCCCGCTTATCTAATGATAGAAAAATAGCTGATGCTCTGAATGCTTATATTAAAAATTGATGTTTGCATTTTTAAAGAAGTAAAGTAGGCTCTTAACCACACTTTTATTAGCCTTTACTTTTTAAAGTTTAAGTATAGCGCCCTAGTGTTTAGTTTGGCACTAGTTTCTATGATAATCATAGAACTCGATTATTTATTACCATAAAAAGAACACACAACAACATAGTGATACAAAAAAAAGCAATAGCCATTTTAGGCTCAACAGGCTCCATAGGCACGCAAGCACTGGAAGTAATTAAATCACATCCGGATAATTTTACAGTTGAGGTGCTCACGGCCCAAAATAATGCGGATTTATTGATACAACAGGCATTGGATTTTAAACCCAATGTAGTGGTAATTGGTAATGAGGATTTATATGATAAAGTATTCACTGCACTGGATCCTCAAAAAATTAAAGTATACAGTGGAGAAAAATCCCTGGCACATGTAGTGCAAATGGATACCATTAATTTAGTACTTACTGCCTTAGTGGGCTATGCCGGATTAATTCCTACTATTAAAGCCATTGAAAGTGGTAAAGATATTGCATTAGCCAATAAAGAGACGTTGGTTGTGGCGGGTGAATTGATTACCCAACTGGCAGAGGAAAAAGGAGTGAACATTTTCCCGGTAGATTCGGAGCATTCTGCCATATTTCAATGTTTAGTAGGTGAATTTCACAATCCTATTGAAAAAATAATTTTAACCGCTTCTGGCGGGCCTTTCAGAGGAAAAGACAGAGAATTTTTGCAAACTGTAACTAAAGCTCAGGCTCTAAAACATCCCAACTGGGAAATGGGAGCAAAAATCACTATAGATTCCGCTTCTATGATGAACAAAGGCTTAGAAGTGATAGAGGCTAAATGGCTTTTTAATTTAAAACAAGAGCAGGTAGAGGTAGTGGTTCATCCTCAATCTATCATCCATAGCTTAGTGCAATTCAAAGATAGCTCTATCAAAGCTCAGATGGGCCTCCCGGATATGCGAGTACCCATCATGTTTGCCTTAAGTTATCCGGACAGATTGGTTTCTGATTTTAAGCGATTTAACTTCTTAGATTACCCCAACCTTACATTTGAGCAACCCGATAAAGAAACATTCCGTAACTTAGCTTTGGCTTATAAGAGTTTAGAAAGAGCAGGTAATGCACCTTGCATTTTGAATGCAGCAAATGAAGTAGTAGTTTCGGCCTTTCTTAAAGAGAAAATATCATTTTTAGGGATGTCAGATATCATTGCCAACTGTCTGGATAAACTGCCTTTTATTAAAAATCCTGATCTACAAGATTACATTAATACAGATAAAGAAACTAGAATTAAAGCTTTAGAGTTAATACGATAATGGAAACAATAATTATGATTGCTCAATTGCTATTGGGCTTGTCAATACTAGTAGGATTACACGAGGGCGGCCATATGTTGGCAGCGAAGGCTTTCGGTATGAGGGTGGAGCAATTTTCTATTGGTTTCCCTCCCAAAATTTTCAAATTCAAATATGGAGAAACAGAATATTCAATAGG